>CAZQTM010000001.1:0-13350 GCA_964595855.1 uncultured Lachnospiraceae bacterium
TGCCTGTTTGGATGTGGAGGGAACCGTTCCAAGTTAAGAAGATACGAGATGGGTGAGGTTAGTGGGAAATTAGCTGATTTTACGATTATTACCTCAGATAACCCAAGATTTGAAGAACCACAGGAAATTATCAATGATATCGTTACGGGCATCAAGAAAACAGATGGTAAATATATCGAGATATGTGACCGTAAAGAGGCTATCAGATATGCAATTACACATGGAAAACCAGGAGATATTATTATTTTGGCAGGTAAAGGACATGAGGATTATCAAGAGATAAAAGGTGTAAAATATCCGATGGATGAAAGAGTCCTTATCAAAGAAATTCTAGAAGAATTAGATAATTAATTTCATAAACAAAAGAAAGGGAGGTACCTAAAATGCATAAATATGCCAATATTATTGTCGACATTTCGCATGAAAGCGTTGACCGCCCTTTTTCTTACCGTATACCAGAAAAAATAAAAGAGTTTTGCAAGCCGGGAGTCAGAGTTTCTGTACCGTTTGGAAAGGGAAATAAACTGATTGATGGCTATATACTGGAACTGACCGATCACGCAGATATTGATGAAAGCAGATTAAAATGGATAGATTCCATACTGGTTAGACAGGATGAAGCAGAAAGCAGAATGATTGCTTTAGCAGGGTTCATTAAGGAACAGTACGGTTCCACCATGATTACAGCATTAAAAACGGTTTTGCCGGTCAAGCAAGCTTATAAGCCAAAAGAGAAAAAGACAATTGAATTGGTTTGGAAAGACATAGAGGCCAAATCTTTTTTAGCAGAATGTATAAGAAAGCATCAGACGGCTAAGGAGAGAGTATTAAAAGAATTAATACCTGAAAGAGTATTGGATTATCAGCTGGTTATGCAGAAACTGAATGTATCCTCGTCGACACTGAATAGTCTTGTAAAAACAGGCATATTAAAAATTAGATGTGAAAATTATTTTCGAAATCCCGTGATAGCTTCTAAAATGGAGGATGATTATAAGACTCTTAATGAAGAACAGAGAAAGATCGTAGACGAATTCATTAGGGATTATCGTAGTGGTATCAGGGAGACATATCTCATACATGGAGTAACAGGAAGTGGAAAGACAGAAGTCTATATTCAAATAATTAAAAAAGTCATTTCAAGTGGAAAACAGGTAATTGTGCTGATACCGGAAATAGCCCTTACGTATCAGACGGTAATACGATTCTATAAACATTTTAAAGACCGTGTTACCATTATTAATTCGTCATTGTCACAGGGAGAAAAATTTGACCAGTGTGAGAGAGCAAAAAGGGGAGAAATTGATGTCATAATTGGACCAAGATCAGCTCTTTTTACACCATTTCGAAATATCGGACTTATTGTAATCGATGAAGAACATGAAAACAGTTATAAAAATGAGAATATGCCCAAATATCACGCAAGAGAAGTGGCAATGGAAATAGCAATAATGCATGGAGCAAGTGTGATACTTGGCTCTGCAACCCCTTCCATAGACTCATATTATCATGCAAAAAAGGGAGACTATAAACTGTTTACACTGAAAAACCGTGCAACAGGAGGAGTACTGCCTAAAGTATATACCATAGATCTCAGAAAAGAATTGAAAGATGGTAATAGGTCAATATTTAGTAAAAAATTACAGGAATTAATTTCAGACAGACTGGAAAACAAAGAGCAGATTATGTTATTCTTAAACAGACGTGGGTATGCAGGGTTTATTTCCTGTAGATCATGTGGTCATACAATGAAGTGTCCACACTGTGATGTATCGCTGTCTGAGCATAGGAACGGGAAACTGATTTGCCATTACTGTGGATATGAGATGATGAGACCACCATTATGTCCTAAATGTGGGTCGAAATATTTGCTGTCATTCAGAGCTGGAACGGAGCAGATAGAAGAACAGATTCATAAAATGTTTCCGAAAGCAAGAGTTCTACGAATGGATGGAGATACTACCAAAAAGAAGGACAGTTACGAGAAAATTCTTTCTGCTTTTTCAGATGGAGAAGCAGATATACTGGTTGGAACCCAGATGATCGTGAAGGGGCATGATTTTCCTAATGTGACGCTTGTTGGAATACTTGCAGCAGATTTATCATTGTCTGCCAATGATTACAGGGCTGGTGAGAGAACATTTGAGTTACTGACACAGGCAGCTGGCAGAGCTGGTAGAGGTATAAAACCTGGAGAAGTTGTAATACAGACATATCAACCAGAACATTACAGTGTAGTTCATGCTGCAAATCAGGATTATGAAGGTTTTTATAGTGAGGAAATATTGTATCGTGAGATATCTTCTTATCCTCCGGTATTTCAAATTCTTGCAACGATGGTGATTTCGAAGAGTGAAGACAGATCAAAACAAATTGCAGGTGAACTTGTTTCATGCTTGACAGATATCAAAAATTATGGAACAGTTCAAATAATTGGACCTGCTCCAGCGGGAATTAGTAAGATTAATGATTACTACCGTAACGTGTTTTATTTAAAAAGCAAAGAAAAAAAATATCTGATTGAAGTGAAAGACTTACTGGAAAAAAAGTTAGATTTGGAAATAGATAAAAAGGATGTGGGAGTACAATTTGATTTCAACCCAATGAATCCTTATTAGAAAACATATGGGAAAAGAAAGGTGGAAAAGGTAATATGGCACTACGTACTATTAGAATTTCAGGAGATCCTGTCTTAGAAAAGGTTTGTAAGGAAGTAAAGGAAGTAACAGAGAGGACAAGTGAACTGATTGATGATATGTTTGAAACCATGTATGAGGGAAATGGAGTTGGCTTAGCAGCATCTCAGGTTGGCATATTGAAAAGAATAGTTGTAATTGATACAACCGGTGAAAATCCTGTTGCTATGATTAATCCAAAAATTATCGAAACAAGTGGAGAACAAACCGGAAATGAAGGATGTTTAAGTCTTCCAGGTAAAACCGGAATCGTCACAAGACCAAATTATGTTAAAGCAGTATATTATGATGAAGATATGAAATTGCAGGAAATAGAAGGAACCGAATTACTTGCTAGGGCCATCTGTCATGAATTAGACCATTTGGATGGTCGTATGTATATGGAGAAGGTGGAAGGCGAATTACAGAATGTGGAAGAAATAGAAGAGGAACAAGATTAAATGAAAGTAATTTTTATGGGATCTCCGGATTTTGCAGTAGGTGCATTGCAGTCAATTATTGATGCAGGATATGATGTGACGGCTGTTGTTACTCAGCCTGATAAAGAAAAAGGACGTAGCAAAGAGTTACAGTATACTCCCGTTAAAGAATGCGCCCTAAAGAATAATATTCCGGTTTTACAACCTAAAAGGATTAAGTCGAAAGAAGCAGTGGAAGAATTAAGCAAGTATGAGGCTGATATTTTTATTGTTGCTGCATTTGGACAAATACTATCTGCAGAGATTCTGTCTATGCCCAAATATGGATGTGTCAATATTCATGCATCACTTTTGCCAAAATACAGAGGAGCAGCCCCTATACAATGGGCTATCATTGATGGAGAAAAAGAAACTGGTATAACAATTATGCAGATGGATGAAGGAATTGATACCGGCGATATTTTATTACAGGAAAAGGTGGATATTTTAGATACGGATACCGGTGAAAGCTTATTTGATAAACTAGCTGAATGCGGTGCCAGCTTAATTGTTAAAGCATTACCATTAATTGAAGAAGGAAGTTTGACCCCTGTTAAGCAGGATGACAGTATGAGTTGTTATGCAAAAATGCTGACAAAGGATATGGGACTACTTGATTTCAAAAAAGATGGAGAAATGCTGGCACGTTTGGTAAGAGGATTAAATTCATGGCCAAGTGCATATACGTATTATAAGCAGAAAACTTTAAAGATTTGGGAGGCAGTGGTATGCGTAATGCCGTCAGGCATGAAAAACGTTTTGCCGGGAACAGTTGTAGATGTTAGTAAAGATAGTTTTACCATCAGCACGGGAAAAGATGCCTTAAAAATTACCAAGGTGCAGTTAGAGGGAAAAAAGAAAATGGATGTTGCCACATTTTTACTTGGATATAAGGTGGAAGTAGGACAGACATTCACTATAAACAGATAAAGTTAGTAAGACAATTTGCATAAGGAGTGATAACAATGTACGGATATTATGGATATTATATGGACTGGACATATATTTTTGTTTTTATCGGAGCGATTTTTTCTATTATCGCATCAGCAAAAGTAAAATCTACTTTTAGCAAATATCAGAGAGTCAGAAGTGCTACAGGTTTTACAGGTGCACAGGCAGCGGAGCGAATCTTAAATCAAAATGGGATTTATGATGTTTCGATAGAGCATGTAAGTGGTAATCTTACTGATTACTATGATCCAAGAAATAAAGTATTGCGTCTTTCAGATGCAACATATGCATCTTCGTCCGTTGCCGCAATTGGTGTTGCAGCCCATGAATGTGGTCATGCTTTACAGCATAAAGAGAATTATGTGCCACTAAAATTAAGAAGTGCTATAGTTCCGGCTGCCAATATTGGTTCAAGATTAGGTATTCCAATTATTTTTTTAGGTGTTTTACTGGGATATAACTATTTATTGGTTCAGATAGGTATATGGGTGTTCTCACTTGCTGTTTTGTTCCAGATTGTAACATTACCGGTAGAATTTAATGCTTCTTCCAGAGCCATGAGGATGTTAGAACAATATGGGGTATTGGGAAATGAAGAATTGTCAAAGACAAGAAAAGTCCTTTCGGCAGCAGCAATGACGTATGTAGCGGCAGCAGCAGCTTCCATATTACAGTTATTAAGGCTGGTACTGTTATTTGGTAGAAGAGACAGAGATTAGGAGATACTTTTGGGCGATAAGAGTAATAATTCAGTAAATACTAGAGAATTGATAACTGACATGTTAATGGAGATACAGGCTTCAAAGGAATACAGTCATATTCTTCTTAAGAAAGTCCTGGATAAATATAACTATATGAATGAAAGCGATAAGGCTTTTATTAAAAGAGTTATGGAAGGAACTTTAGAGCATGGAATTCAAATTGATTACGTGTTGGACAGTGTTTCCAAAGTACCAGTAAAAAAAATGAAACCTTTTATAAAAAGCCTGATGAGGATGAGTGTATATCAGATACTTTTTATGGATAAGATTCCGGACAGTGCAGCTTGTAATGAGGCGGTTAAGTTGGCAATAAAGAGAAATTTCGGACCACTTAGAGGTTTCATTAATGGGGTTCTTCGCAATGTGGCAAGAAATAAAGGGTGTATACAGTACCCGGATAAAGATGAAAATCCATTATTAGCGTTATCCATACAATATTCTATGCCACAATTTCTTACTGATATTCTGGTACGTGATTATGGAATTGATGGAGCAGAGACTATATTAAAAGGTTTACTGGAAGAGAGAAATCTTTGTGTCAGGGTACGTGAGGATATTACAGAAGAAGAAAAACAGAGTATTCTTCATGATTGGGAAAGCCATGATGTTATATTTAAACAACATCCTTATTTACCATATGCATATATCCTTAAAAATACGGACAGACTTGGTAAAATGGAAAGTTTTAACAAAGGTCTGCTTACAGTTCAGGATGTCAGCAGTATGTTAGTTTGTGAAATAGCAGACATAAAGAAGAATGATATCATTCTTGACGTCTGTGCTGCTCCGGGAGGAAAAAGTATACATGCCTGCTCAAAACTTGATGGGACGGGTCTTGTAGATGCTCGTGATGTTTCTGAATATAAAGTTAATCTGATAGAAGAAAACAGGCAGAGAATGCATGCGAAGAATTTATCGATTAAGGTATGGGATGCCACTCAAAAAGATGAAGAATCCGTAGAAAAAGCAGATATTCTTCTTTTGGATGTGCCTTGCTCCGGTATTGGTGTTATAGGGAAAAAACCAGATATTAAATACAATCTGATGCCGGAATCGTTAAGTAGTATTGAGGTACTACAAAAAAGAATCATTGATACAGTGACTTCTTATGTAAAACAGGGTGGGACACTGATCTATAGTACATGTACAATCAGGAAGGAAGAGAACCAGGATATGGTGCAGTATATAGTGGAAAATTATCCTTTCTCACTAGAGTCTATCAATTCGTATCTTCCTAAGGAATTATTAAGTAAAGAAACAGAAGCCGGTTATTTACAACTGCTTCCTGGTAAAGGAACAGATGGATTTTTTATGGCTAGACTGATTAGAAACAAGATAAATTAAAGGATACAAAAAAATGCCAGATATAGAAACTTCGGTTAGAAAAAAAGACATAAAATCTATGACCAAGGATGAACTTTTTGAAGAATTGGTACAACTTGGACAGCCTAAATTCAGATTGGAACAGATTTACCAATGGATGCATGTCAAATTAGTAAATGGATTTGAAGAGATGACTAATCTTCCTAAAAATTTACGTAGTACATTACAAGAAAACTATTCATATACATCTCTTAAAATGGTTCGTGTGCAAGAGTCAAAATTAGATGGAACAAAGAAATTCCTGTTTGCTTTAGAAGATGGTAATCTTGTTGAGAGCGTATACATGAGATACAAACATGGTATATCTGTTTGTATATCCTCACAAGTTGGCTGTAAAATGGGGTGTCGTTTCTGTGCATCCACACTGGATGGGTGGGAGAGAAATTTAACGGCCGCTGAGATGTTAGATCAGATTTATTCTATTAGCAGAATTACGCAGGAGAGGGTGTCTAATGTGGTTGTAATGGGGACAGGAGAACCACTTGATAACTATGATAATCTGGTACGTTTTATTCATATGCTGACAGATGAGTTCGGATTACATATCAGTCAGAGAAATGTAACGGTTTCCACTTGTGGACTTACTCCTATGATGAGGAAACTGGCAGACGAGAAACTGCAGATTACACTAGCATTATCTTTACATGCCACAACGGATACAAAAAGAAGAAAATTGATGCCGATAGCAGATAAATACAGTTTGTCAGAACTGATTCCCGCATGCGTTTACTATTTTGAACAGACGGGAAGGCGAATTACTTTTGAGTATAGTCTGGTTGGGGGGGTAAACGATACAGATGAGGATGCCAGGGAATTAATTACGATTGCTGCTCCATTAAACTGTCATGTTAACCTGATACCTGTTAATCCGATTAAGGAAAGAGATTATATAAGAAGCAGTCATGCACAGGTAGAGGCATTCAAAAATAAACTTGAAAAAAACAAAATTAATGTTACTATTAGAAGGGAAATGGGTCAGGATATAGATGGGGCCTGTGGACAATTGCGACGCCGTCAGTTGCAGGAAGTTTAGATCATTATCAATATGATTAAGGAGAGCCGATGTTAAAGACATTTTCCATAACTGATATCGGGAAAAAAAGAAAACTGAATCAAGACTATGTATTTACAAGTGAGATTCCAGTCGGACATCTGCCGAATCTTTTCCTGGTGGCAGATGGCATGGGAGGACATAATGCAGGTGATTATGCATCAAGATATACGATTGAGACTATTGTAGAGGATATTGGAAGTTCCAGTAATGATTCACCGGTAATTGTGTTAGAAAAAGCAATACAGAGTGCAAATAGACTGATTAGGCAGAAATCCTTTGAGGACGAAGATTTAAGTGGAATGGGAACTACGGTAGTAGCCGCAACAATAGATGATGATAGACTATGTGTGGCTAATGTAGGTGATAGCAGGTTATATGTGATAAATAATCGAGAAATAAAACAAATTACCAGAGATCACTCTTTGGTTGAAGAAATGGTTCGCATGGGTGGATTACAAAGAGAACAGGCTAGAAGTCATCCGGACAAGAATATCATTACAAGAGCAATTGGAGCACAAGATGAAGTGGAAATTGATTTCTTTCAGATGACGCTATCTAAAGATGATATCATTCTTATGTGTTCAGATGGTTTAACGAATATGATTGATGATGAAGAAATTCGAATGATATTACAGGGACAGCGGGACATTGTTGAGAAAGCAGAAACACTGGTCAATGCAGCCAATAATAACGGAGGGAAAGACAATATCGCAGTTATTCTTGTGGAACCCTTCGCAGATGAGGTGATTGGATGATTAAAATAGGGATGATGCTAGGGGATCGCTATGAGATCCTTGAAAAGATTGGAACCGGCGGAATGTCGGACGTATATAAAGCAAAATGTCATAAATTAAATCGATTTGTGGCAGTAAAAGTACTAAAGCAGGAATTTAGTGAAAATGCTAATTTTGTATCAAAATTCACAACAGAAGCCCAGGCAGCTGCTGGAATGATGCATCCCAATATAGTTAATGTATATGATGTTGGGGAAGAAAGTGGCATTCATTATATTGTAATGGAACTGGTTGAGGGAATTACACTTAAGAAGTACATTGAAAAGAAAGCAAGACTTTCGGTCAAAGAGGCAGTCAGTATTGCCATACAAGTTTCGATGGGAATTGAGGCTGCACACAACAACCATATTATTCATCGTGATATAAAGCCGCAGAATATTATGATTTCAAAGGATGGTAAGGTAAAGGTAACGGATTTTGGTATTGCTAAGGCAGTTACAAGTAATACCATTACATCTAACGTGATGGGATCTGTTCATTATACTTCACCCGAACAGGCAAGAGGTGGGTATTCAGATGAAAAAAGTGATATCTATTCTCTAGGTATTACGATGTTTGAAATGTTGACGGGACGTGTTCCTTTTAATGGAGAAACGACAGTAGCAATTGCTATTAAACATATTCAGGAGCCAATGCCTTCACCTAGAGAATACATTTCAGAAATACCAATCAGCGTCGAACAGATAGTACTAAAATGTACGCAAAAGAGTCCTAATAGACGATATCAGTCTATGGTTGAATTAATTGAGGATTTAAAAAAATCTCTCATGCGACCAGATGATGATTTTGTTAAAATTGCTAATCCGGATGAAGAAGCTTCAACTAAAATGATATCGGAACAGGATATGCAAAAAATCAAGAATCAGTCTAAACATCGTGATTCCATGGATGAAGTAATCAGATTAAAATCGGATGAAAACAGAGGCACAAAAAAGAAAAGACCAAAGATGATAGATGAACGGAATCAAGTCATCATAGAAGAAAATGATGAGGATGAGGATGAAGAAGATTCTAAGATGGAGAAAATCACTACCATCCTTGCAGTCATTGCGGCAATCATCATTGGAGCAGTTGTTATTTTCCTTGTTGGAAGAGCTTTTGGCTTGTTCCAGTTTGGAACAAATGAGACGACTGAAGTTCCAACAACAAGTGAAGTACAGACTGCTTCTACTGATACAGAAAATACGGGTGTTGAAATTCCTGATGTGACAGGTCTTTCCTATGCGGAGGCTGTTGCGAAACTGAATAAACAAGGATTTGAAGCTGAGAAGGTTGAAACAGCATCAGATACCGTTACAAAGGGTATCGTCATTGAACAATCTCCAAAGGCAAGTGATTATGCGGGGAGGGGTAGCACGGTTAAATTGAGTGTCAGTATCGGTGCTGATGCCAATAAGATACGTGTGCCAAATGTAGTTGGACTTTCAGAGATGGATGCAACTGCTGTATTAGTCGAAAACAATCTGACGGTCGGTACAATCAGCCAGACAACAAATGATGATGTTACATTAATTGATAAAGTATGCTATCAGAGTTATTCTGTTGGTGCACTTGTTAATAAAGGAACGGTTGTTGATCTTAAGGTAAGTGTTGGAGCAGGAGAATCCACGTATAGCTTCATCGGAAATATAGAAAGCCCTGTAGTTGAAGACGATCAGTATCAGGCAGGAAGTAGTGCTACTGTGATACTAACAACTTCTGCCGGACTTGAACTAAAGAGAGAAACAACAACCACGTTTCCGGTAGCATTTAATATCTCTGGAATTACAGGTGCAGAAGACGGAGTTATAGCAATTGTTTATAATGTTACCATACCCGGCTCGACTACAACAAATGAAGCTGGTGAGGTCGTTAATGTTCCGGAAAAGACTGAAGAACGTACTGTAAAAAGAACTGTTAAATTCGCAAAGGAATAATAGATGCAGGGTAAAATTATCAGAGGAATCGCAGGGTTTTATTATGTTTTCATATCCGACATAGGGGTTTTTGAATGTAAAGCAAAAGGTGTATTCCGTAAGAACAATGAAAAACCTCTAGTTGGTGATAATGTAAATGTTGATATACTAAATGATAAAGAGAAAACAGGTAATATCACCAAAATTGCAGATAGAAAAAATGTATTAGTTCGTCCTGCCGTTGCAAACATTGATCAGGCACTTGTTATTTTTGCTGTTACGAAACCAAAACCCAATTATAATTTACTGGATCGTTTCATACTGATGATGGAACAAAAGCAGATACCTTGTATTTTGTGTTTTAACAAAAAGGATTTGATAACAGATTGTGAGCGGGATGAAATACTAACAATATATGAAAAAACAGATTTACCTATCTATTTTATAAGTGCAAAAAATAAAGATAATATCGGTGAGATACAAGCCTGCTTACAGGGTAAGACTACGACAGTTGCAGGACCAAGTGGGGTAGGAAAATCTTCTTTGATTAACTGTCTGCAATCATCTGTTGAGATGGAGATAGGAGATATCAGTAATAAGATTGAAAGAGGAAAACATACAACAAGGCATACAGAACTAATTGCGATTAATCAGGATACCTATATACTTGACACACCCGGGTTTAGCTCGTTATCTTTATTTGAATGTGAAAAAGAAGATATAAAAAACTATTATAGGGAATTTGATGGTTATGCAGAGTGTTGCAGATTCCTTGGGTGCCTTCATATGAATGAGCCGGATTGTGCAGTGAAACAAGCTGTTGCAGATGGTAAAATCAGCAGTGTGAGGTATGAGAATTACAGACTTCTTTTTGAAGAGTGTAAAAACAAGAAAAAATACTAACGAAGCAAGAACTTCAACTATACATGAAATGAGGATTATGAGATGAAATTAGGAATTGTTGGATTACCAAATGTAGGAAAAAGTACATTGTTTAATTCATTAACAAAAGCGGGAGCAGAATCGGCTAATTACCCATTTTGTACAATAGACCCAAATGTAGGAATTGTAACAGTGCCAGACTTCAGGTTAAAACTTCTGGGAGATATGTACAAGTCCAAAAAGGTTACTCCGGCGGTTATCGAATTTGTTGATATAGCAGGTCTTGTAAAAGGAGCATCTAAAGGAGAGGGATTGGGAAACCAGTTTTTAAGTAATATACGTGAAGTTGATGCAATTGTTCATGTAGTTAGATGTTTTGAAGATCCTAATGTCATTCATGTTGATGGGAATGTTAATCCACTTAGAGATATTGAGACAATCAATTTGGAACTTATTTTTTCTGATCTTGAAATTTTGGAAAGAAGGGTATCAAAAGTAGAAAAAGTTGCCAGGATGGATAAGACAGCAGCAAAGGAAGCAGATCTGCTAAAGAAAATAAAAGAGCTGTTAGAGGATGGGAAACCTGCGATGCTATACAAAACGGATGATGAGGATGAGCAGGAATGGTTTGATTCATATAATCTTTTAACTGCAAAACCAGTTATTTATGCAGCAAATGTATCCGAAAATGAACTTTATGATGATGGTGCATCAAATGAAGAAGTTTCAAAAGTGAGAGATTTTGCTGCTTCTACAGGAAGTGAAGTTTTCGCTATCTGCGCTCAGATTGAACAGGAGATATCGGAATTAAATGATGATGAAAAAGCAATGTTTTTAGAGGATCTTGGTTTAAAAGAATCAGGACTTGAAAAATTAATAAAAGCAAGTTATAAATTACTTGGTCTTATTAGCTACTTAACGGCAGGAGAGGATGAGACAAGAGCCTGGACAATTAAGATTGGAACGAAAGCTCCGCAGGCCGCAGGAAAAATTCACACCGATTTTGAAAGAGGCTTTATTAAAGCAGAGGTCGTTAATTATAAGGATCTTCTTGAACAGGGGTCATTATCAGCAGCCAGAGAAAAAGGTCTTGTTGGTATGGAAGGAAAGGATTATGTAGTTAAAGATGGTGATGTAATACTGTTTCGCTTTAATGTATAATATTTACTGTCATAGAAGTAATTACCACATCTTGTACTGCAAAAAATTGTCTATACTATATATGTAAAAGCTTTGAAAAAGCGTATTTCCAGTAAAGGGAATATGCTTTTTTTTTACTATTTTACTTGCAAAATAAGGCAAAATGGACTAAAATAAACATAAAAGTGGTGAGAAGTGGAGCTATGTGGATGAAAGTGGTGAATTTATTTCACCATAATAGTAAATACTTTTCGTGACAGACCACCTTGAAAGTGGGTGATTGTAATGTTTATGGGTGAATACAATCATACAGTAGATATTAAAGGCAGAGTAATTGTACCCTCAAAGTTTCGTGAAACTCTTGGCGATGAGTTTGTGGTTACAAAGGGATTAGATGGCTGCTTATTTGTGTATGATATGAAGGAATGGAATGTATTCGAAGAAAAACTAAAATCACTCCCTATTACCAATAAAGATGCAAGACAGTTTGTACGCTTTTTCTTAGCTGGAGCGGCAACCGTTGAAGTAGATAAACAGGGAAGAATCCTGATTCCAGGTGTACTTAGGGAATTTGCTGAATTAACAAAAGATGTTGTACTGATTGGTGTTGCAAGCAGAGTTGAAATTTGGAGTAAGGAACGCTGGAATGGTACAGCAAGTTACGATGATATGGAAGAGATAGCGGAACATATGGCTGACTTAGGATTAAGTATATAGATACGATAGCAAAGAATAAACACATGATTGATTAAGGAGCTTGGATGGAGTTTAATCACACATCAGTATTGCTGAATGAAACAGTAGATGGCCTTAATGTCAGACCAGACGGAGTATATGTAGATGGTACACTTGGTGGAGGCGGTCATTCCTATGAGATTTGCAAAAGACTATCAGATAAGGGAAGACTTATTGGAATAGATCAGGATGATGCGGCAATCAATGCAGCAGGTGAAAGACTAAAGGAATTCTCAAATGTTGTTACATTAGTAAGAAGCAATTACTGCAACATGAAAGAAGTATTGAGTAAATTAGGCATCCAATCTGTTGATGGAATTATACTTGATCTTGGAGTTTCATCATATCAGCTTGATACGTTGGACAGAGGATTTTCCTATAAGTATGATGCAAAGCTTGATATGCGTATGGATAGAAGATCATCCGTTAGCGCAAAAGAGATTGTAAATCAATATACAGAAAGAGAACTGTTTCGAATCATAAGAGATTATGGAGAAGAACAATTTGCTCAGAATATTGCAAAACATATCGTGCAGGCAAGAAACAACAAAGAAATTGAGACAACCTTTGAACTAAACGATATTATAAAAGCTTCTATTCC
>CAZQTM010000001.1:13450-22991 GCA_964595855.1 uncultured Lachnospiraceae bacterium
ACAAAGAAATTGAGACAACCTTTGAACTAAACGATATTATAAAAGCTTCTATTCCAGCAAAGATGAGAACGAATGGACATCCTTCCAAAAAGACCTTTCAGGCAATTCGCATAGAATGTAACAAAGAATTAGATGTTTTGAAAGAATCTCTGGATGGAATGATAGATTTATTAAATCAAAATGGAAGAATCTGTATTATAACATTTCATTCTTTAGAAGACAGAATTGTGAAATCTTCTTTTAGAAAAAACGAAAACCCATGTACTTGTCCACCGGAATTTCCGGTATGTGTATGTGGTAAGTTATCAAAAGGAAAAGTTATAACAAAAAAGCCTGTATTACCGGGAACTTCGGAATTAGAGATTAATGCCAGATCTAAAAGTGCTAAATTAAGAATTTTCGAGAGAATATAGAAATCGCTTTATTAATATTCGAGAGGGGTAGTTGTCATATGAATAACCGTCAAGGAAGACAAGTTAACAGTGGACAAACTACATATAGAAAAAGTGGCTATATTAGTGGAAATACAGTAAAAATTGCAGATCCAGTAAGAGAAATGCAAAATCCGTCCAAGAAAGTGAGCCATACAACCAGAAAAAATAGAGATAGGGTTCTCCACATGAATCTGGGATATGTTATCTTTCTGACAGGTGCACTTTTTATTGCCGGAATTGTACTGATTGGATACCTGCAGATGCAGGCGAAACTTACTGTCAGCATCAAGAGTGTTGCGTCATTAGAAAGTGAATTAAATGACCTTAAATTATCAAATGACGAAGAATTAGAACGAATCAACAGTTCGATTAATCTGGAAGAAATTAAGCGAATAGCTGTGGAAGAATTAGGAATGACTTATGCAAAAGAGGGACAAGTTGTTAAAATATCAGGTGAAGGAAGCGATTACGTTAGACAACTGAAAAATCTTCCAAGCAAGTAGAGGTGTTTTAATTTGAAAAAAGTAACGAAAGCGCCTTCGGGCAACAAGAATCAAATGAACCGTTTTACATCTAAAATGCAAAAAAAGCTGGTAATACTTTTTGTCATGGTATTACTGGCTTTCGTCGGATTAAGTGTAAAACTTATCACAATTAATAAAAATAACGGTGAACAGTATAAAAAACAGGTATTAAGCCAGCAACAATATGAAAGCGTTAGCATTCCATTCAAAAGAGGAGATATTCTGGACTCAAAAGGAACGAAACTGGCGGCTAGCGAAAAAGTATATAACCTTGTTATGGATACAAAAAACCTGTTAAAGAATGAAGATTTTTTAGAACCAACTTTAACTGCATTAAAGACTTGCTTTACAGACTTTGATGAAACTACTGTACGTTCTTACATATCTACAAATCCAACATCACAGTACTATGTTGTGTTAAAGAAACTTACTTATGATGAGATTAGTCCTTTTGTACAAATGCAAAATGATAAAAAGACGAATCCCAATATTCAAGGGGTTTGGTTTGAAGAGGAGTATAAGAGAATCTATCCAAATAATGAACTGGCCAGTGATATTGTCGGTTTTACGGGAAAAGATAACGTGGGCTCTTATGGCCTGGAGGAATATTATAATGATATCTTAAATGGTATCAATGGAAGAGAGTATGGATACCTTAATGATGACGCAACGCTGGAAAGAACAACAATTTCAGCAACAGATGGCTATAATATAGTTACAACAATTGATGCAAACATTCAACAGATTGTAGAAAAATATCTATTTAAATTTAATGAAGAGAATAAAAATGTAGCAAGAACAGGGAATGGTGCGAACAACGTCGGCTGTATTGTGATGGATGTTAATAGCGGTCAAATACTTGCAATGGCAAGTTATCCCAACTTTAATTTAAATGATACCAAAAATGCAGACAGTCTGATTGGATCAAAATTGGTTTCAAAAGATGGCTCAGTAAGTTTAAACGATTTAAATTCAATAGTTATTACAGAAGAAAATAAGGATGAATTGCTATCTGATGAAGATACACTTTATCAAAATCTTAACTACTTATGGAAAAATTATTGTATTTCAAATACGTTTGAACCAGGATCTACCTCTAAACCATTTACGGTTGCAGCAGGATTAGAATCAGGGAAAATGACTGGTAATGAGTATTATACTTGTAATGGACAACTGCATGTTGGAGATTATGATATTAAGTGTCATAATTACAAACTGGGTGGTGATGGTACTTTATCCGTAAAACAAGCAATTGAAAAATCATGTAACGTGTGTCTGATGCTCATGGGCAGACAAATTGGTAAAGCAGTATTTCTGGATTATCAGAATAAGTTTAACTTTGGCTTAAAAACAAATATTGATTTAGCTGGGGAGGCACGTACCGATACCCTTGTATTTAATAGTAGTAATATGGGAGAGACTGATCTTGCTACTAATACATTCGGGCAAAACTTTAATTCTACTATGATACAGATGATTACCGCTTTTTCATCTTTGATCAATGGCGGTTACTATTACGAACCACATATGGTCAGCAAGATTACAGCTTCAGATGGTTCAGTGGTACAGAATATAAGTCCACGTGTCCTAAAACAAACGATATCGGCACAAACCAGTGCAAAAATAATAGATTACTGTAATGGTGTTGTAACAGAAGGTACCGGTAAAACAGCCAGACCAGCAGGTTATGCAATTGGTGGTAAAACGGGAACAGCAGAGACAATACCACGTGATAAGACAAATTACGTAGTATCTTTTATGGGATATGCACCGGCAGATAATCCACAGATTGCTATTTATGTGGTAGTTGACAGACCAAATGCCGTGTTTCAGGATGATGCCAAATATGCCACAAAAATTGTAAGGAACATCTTAACGGAAGTATTACCATACAAGAATATCTATATGACGGAAGAATTGACTGATACGGAACAAAAGGAACTAGATGATTTGGATATTGCAATTAAGAAAGGCAACGACACCGTATCAGAAAATGATGGCACACAAGTAAACGAAGATGTGTCAGGAGAACCAAAAGAAGAAAACGAAGATGGGACAATAGATGCGAATGGTGGAGATACGACTTCGTCAACACCATTAAGTGAAGATGAAATGAAGGATGACAATGCTGTGACGGCCCCACTGACTGGAGACGTGTTAAATCCGTCAACTGGAGAAGCTGTTAAAACTGAATAAGAATCGTAATACTTATAAATAACGGAATAACCTCATAAAGCAAATAATAAATTATAGTAATAATGTTTTATGAGGTTTCTTACATTGAGAAATAAAACGCGCTATAGAAAAAAAATAGTAACATTAGCGATGATGTGTTTTATTATTTTCTGCCTGCTGACAGGAAGACTGATCTATCTGATGGTGAGTCAGTCAGAATATTATACAGAGAAAGCAGAGGAACTTCATCAGCGTGAAAGAAAAATCAAAGCAAAACGTGGCAGAATAATCGATGCCAGTGGGAAAGTATTAGCAGATAATAAAACAGTTTGCAATATATCCGTAATACATAATCAGATTGAAAATCCTGAAAACGTGGTAAAAATCTTATCTAAGGAGCTGGGACTGTCCGAGGAATTTGTAACAAAACGAATAAAAAAGGTATCTTCCATTGAAAAAATAAAGAGCAATGTAGATAAAGAAATTGGAGATAAAATTCGTGAATACAATCTCCCAGGTGTCAAAGTAGATGAAGACTATAAAAGATATTACCCATATGATACCCTTGCATCTAAGGTATTAGGGTTTACTGGAGGAGATAATCAGGGGATTATCGGACTTGAAGTAGAATATGAGAAAGTATTAGAGGGAAATGCAGGTACAATCCTAACCTACACAGATGCAAGGGGAGTTGAAGTTACACAGAAGGGTGAAGAAAGAATCAATCCTCAGTCAGGAAATGATTTATATGTTAGCCTTGATAGTAATATTCAGGAATATGCTACACAACTTGCCAAGCAAGCTATGGCAACAAAGGAAGCAGATGGTGTCAGCATTATTGTAATGAATCCAAAAAACGGTGAGATTATGGCAATGGTAAATGTGCCGGAATTTAACCTGAACACGCCTTATGAATTACCGTATGACAGCAGTGATTTAAATGAAAAGGAAAAACAGGATGCACTAAACAAAATGTGGAGAAATGGATGCATCAATGATACCTATGAACCGGGATCAATATTTAAGATTATTACAGCTTCGGCAGGTTTAGAGGAAAAGGTAGTATCGATTGAGGATCGTTTTAGCTGTCCTGGATTTATCATTGTAGAAGATAGAAAAATCAGATGTCATAAGGTTGGTGGTCACGGATCAGAAACCTTTTTAGAAGGTACTATGAATTCATGTAATCCTGTTTTTATTACAGTCGGACTTCGTCTTGGTGTAGATAAATTTTATTCATATTTTAAAAAGTTTGGTCTTTTAGAAAAAACGGGGATCGATTTACCAGGTGAAGCAAATACCATTATGCACAAGAAAGAAAATATTGGAATAGTTGAACTGGCAACAGTTTCATTTGGCCAATCCTTTCAGATAACACCCATACAGCTAGCTACAACAGCATCGTCACTTATAAATGGGGGGACTCGCATTACACCGCATTTTGCAGTTAAGTCAGTCAATCCTTCGAATAAAACGAGTCAGGTATTTCAATATAAGACTGGAGATAAGATTTTATCCTCAGAAACAAGTTCAACGCTTAGAATGATTTTGGAGCAGGTCGTAGAGAATGGAACTGGGAAAAATGGATATGTGGAAGGTTACCGCGTAGGAGGAAAGACAGCAACAAGTGAAACATTACCAAGAGGGAGAGGTAAGTATATATCCTCATATTTAGGATTTGCACCAGCAGATGACCCCAATATTCTTGCAATAGCCATTATTAATAATCCAAAAGGTACTTATTATGGGGGTACCATAGCAGCTCCTATTGTAAGACAGCTTTTCGAAAATATTCTTCCTTATTTGGAGGGAATGGATTATAATGGACAAAGTAATTAATGGAAATAGTCGAATTTAGCCTGTTTCCTGATATAAATAGAAAGATAAATCTGGAGGCTATATATGAGTTTACAAAATAGATGTGTCTTAATAGTGGGATGTGGAATTAGTGGCATAGGAGCCGCAGAAATTTTGTATAAAACAGGGGCAAAGCCAATTTTATTTGATGCAAATACTTCCTTAAAAAAAGAGGATATTGAAAAGAAACTTCCAATTGATATAAAGGCTGAAATCGTAATTGGTACTATGAGTAAAGAATTAGAAGATGAGGTTTCATTAGTCGTATTAAGTCCTGGTGTTCCTTCAGACAGCGAATTTGCGCTAAAGTTCACAAAAAGAAATATAGAAGTTTGGGGTGAAGTAGAACTAGCATATCATTTCACAAAAGGAAAAGTAATCGCGATTACAGGAACAAACGGAAAAACAACAACAACTGCACTTACAGGACAGATCATGAAAGATTATTTTGATAGTGTTTTTGTTGTAGGTAATATTGGTAATGCATATACGAAAGAAGCATTAAATACAAAACAAGATTCTGTAACAGTAGCAGAAATCAGTAGCTTTCAACTTGAAACGATTCATTCATTTAAGCCAAATATTTCTGCCATACTAAATATTACTCCGGATCATTTAAACAGACATCATACAATGGAAAATTATGTTGCAGTAAAAGAATCCATAACAAAAAATCAAACAACAAATGACTATTGTATTCTTAACTATGAGGATTCCTATCCCCATGATTTTGGTGAAGTTTGTAAAACTAATGTTATATGGTTTTCTTCCAAACAGTCACTTCCAAATGGATTCTTTCTAAAAGATGATATGATTTGTAAAGCAATTAATAATCAAATTACAGAATTACTTAATATCCATGATATGAAATTATTGGGAAAACATAATGTGGAAAATGTTATGGCAGCTATAGCTATCAGTGATTCTTTTGGAGTTCCCATGGATTCCATTATCAACACAGTGAAAGAATTCAAGGCTGTTGAGCATCGTATTGAGTATGTAGCAACGAAACGGGGCGTTGATTATTATAATGATTCAAAGGGAACAAATCCAGATGCCGCTATTCAGGGAATCCGTGCAATGAACCGCAAAACTATTCTGATTGGTGGAGGCTATGATAAGGGAAGCACATATGACGAATGGATTGAAAGCTTTGATGGTAAAGTAAAATGTCTAGTATTACTGGGTCAGACAAAAGAAAAGATTGCCAATTGCGCCAGAAAACATGATTTTACAAATATAATTATGGCAGATAACCTTGAAGATGTTGTTGAAATCTGCGTAAGAGAATCAAAACCGGGTGAAGCCGTATTACTTTCTCCAGCCTGTGCAAGTTGGGGAATGTTCCCCAATTACGAGGTCAGAGGAAAGATGTTTAAGGAACTTGTAATGAAAATTGAGGAGTGATGATGTGCAGAAAATAGGAGTTAGAAAGAAGTCAACTGATTATTACGTCGATTACAGTTTAATATTTATTGTACTATTTCTGCTTGGATTGGGATTGATAATGGTATACTCAACCAGTTCATATGAGGCATCCATAACGGCATCTTTGAAAAATGACCCTGCATATTATTTAAAAAAGCAGGCATTTGCAACAGTTCTAGGATTGCTTGCAATGGTTGTGGTTGCCAATATACCATATCATTTCTGGGAGAGATTTGCTGTCCTTGCGTATTTCGTTTCTGCAGTTCTGATTTTACTTGTATTAACACCATTAGGATATGAAGCAAACGGAGCAAGGAGATGGCTTAGAATTGGTATGTCAGTACAGCCGGCTGAGATTGCCAAACTTGCAATGATTCTGTTTCTAGCGAGTATGATATGTAAGATAGGTAACGGGATTAAGACTAAAAAAGGATTCCGTATTGTTCTTTTATCACCATTACCAATTAGTTTTCTGGTATGGAAAATTACTGAAAATATGAGTTCTGCAATTATTATTTTTGGCATTGCCTTTTTGATGCTTTTTGTTGCAAGTCCGGATTATAAAAAGTTTGTTGCCTTGTTCTTAGCAGGTGGTTCTTTGGTGTCGTTAGCTGTTTTTGTAATCACGAAACTGAAAGACAGCAATAAATTGGGAGTTCGTGGAGCACGTATTCTTGCATGGCTTGACCCGGAGGCGTATGCATCTGGAAAAGGATTTCAAACGCTACAGGCACTATATGCTATTGGATCAGGAGGTATATTTGGTAAGGGATTAGGGCAGAGCATGCAGAAACTTGGTTTTTTGCCAGAGGCTCAGAATGATATGATCTTTTCCATTATTTGTGAGGAACTTGGTCTTTTTGGTGGCATTGCAATTATACTGTTATTCCTCTTACTAATTTGGAGATTTATGATTATTGCCAATAATGCACCGGATTTATTTGGAGCACTGTTAGTAGTTGGTGTATTAGGACATATGGCAATTCAGGTAATTTTGAATATTGCCGTTGTTACCAATACAATACCTAACACAGGTATTTCCTTACCATTCATCAGTTATGGTGGTTCCTCAGTTATGTTTTTGCTAGTCGAGATTGGTCTGGTCTTAAGTGTAGCCAAAGGAATTAAACTTAAGGAAGCAATGTAAAAAATATGCTTGATAGCTCCGGCATGGGGATTGGTAAGCAGATTCTTACGTACAAGGTACGTTATTCACATTTTAGGATATAATAAAATAGATTATTCTTATATTCCGGAAGGTGAATCAGTGAATGCTATCCATATACATGGTGGTGTACCATTACACGGAGAAGTAAAAGTTCAGGGATCAAAAAATGCCATTTTACCAATCCTTGCAGCAACCGTTTTGATTAAAGGAACCTGTATCATAAAAAACTGTCCGAATATTTCGGATGTAACCTGTATGATGAAATTATTACAAAGCATTGGTTGTACTGCTTGTTGGGATAACCAGGATATTGTAATTGATGCTATACATATAAAAGAAAATAGACTACCAAAAGAATATGTTACCGGAATGCGTTCTTCTGTTATTCTTATGGGTGCGCTGCTCGGGAGAACTGGCGAAGTTTCATTAGATTATCCGGGAGGATGTGTAATTGGAGACCGCCCTATTGATATACATATTTATGCGTTAAAACAATTAGGGACAGAAATTACTGATAAAAATGATTGTCTACATGCAAAAGCAGTTAAGCTGATTGGCAATCGAATTAATTTGAAATTCCCCAGTGTTGGGGCAACGGAGAATACCATTCTTGCTGCAGTGCTGGCAGAGGGTGTAACGAATGTTTATAATTGCGCAAAAGAACCTGAGATTACTGCACTTTGTAGTTTTTTGAATAAAGCAGGTGCCAAAATAACTGGAGCCGGTACAGAGAGGATTGAAATTGAAGGTGTCGAATCATTAAAGCCAATTCTTTATGAAGTTGATTCCGATCGAATCGTAGCTGGCACATATATATTTTCTGTTATGGCGACATCAGGTGAAATTACGTTACGAAATGCACCGGTTCAATATTTGAACAGCACAATATTGGCAGCAAAAAGAATAGGTTGCAGCATTAAATTGATGCAGAATGATATTTTAGTGAAAAGTAAAAGACCATTGCTTTCAAGACCATTTATTGAAACGCAGGTTTATCCGGGGTTCCCATCGGATCTGCAGTCGATGCTATTGGTCGTACTTTCCTTAGCAGAAGGTAACAGTGTTGTAAGAGAAAAAATATTTAACAACAGGTTTCGTGTGGCTGAGGAACTTAACAGAATGGGAGCAACAATTGAAATAAAAGATCAGGATGCATTTATTAAAGGAAATTGTAGCCTGAAAGGTAGAAGTGTGGTTGCAGAAGACTTAAGAGGAGGTGCAGCTTTAGTCCTTGCCGGATTATGCGCAGATGGTGACACTTTTGTGAACAACTACCAATTTATTGAGCGTGGATATGAAGATATCTGCAGAGATTACAGAGCATTAGGAGCTAGCGTTAGGAGATATTGTGAAGAAATACAACTCACATCAAATCACAAAGAAATCAGAGAAAACATGGAATTATGATAAGCGAAGAAAAAGCTATAAAAAGCCGATTATTATTTGTATTGTTTTATGTCTGATAGCGATATCCTTTTTGTGCGTATTGAAGCTTTATACAGTTAATACAGTGACAATTGAGGGAAATATCCATTATACAAATGAAGAAATTCAAGATATGGTTTTAGGAGGGAGATGGGGGAGAAATTCCATATATTTGTCTCTTAAATATAAAAATAAAGAAATAAAAAACATTCCATTTATTGAGACCATGGATGTTTCTATTGTATCACCACATGTTGTTAAGATTGTTGTCTATGAAAAAGCTGTAGCAGGTTATGTGGAATATATGGATCAAATTTTTTATTTTGATAAAGATGGTGTGATTGTGGAATCCTCTAATATTAAAACATCGGGGATTCCACAGATATTAGGATTATCATTTGATCATATTATACTATATGAAAAGTTACCGGTTGTTGATGATCAAATATTTAAAAAAATTTTGGATATAACGCAACTTCTAAATAAGTATGGTATTGTAGTAGACAAAATTTATTTTGATAAGGATTATA
>CAZQTM010000001.1:23091-34253 GCA_964595855.1 uncultured Lachnospiraceae bacterium
CTTCTAAATAAGTATGGTATTGTAGTAGACAAAATTTATTTTGATAAGGATTATAAAATTACTTTATATTTTGATGAAGCAAGAGTAAAATTGGGGAATACTGATAATATTGATGAGAAGATAATGAGACTAAAATCTATTCTTCCTGAACTTGATGGGAAAAAGGGAGTTCTTAGGATGGATAATTATTCTACAGATGAAGAAAATATTACTTTTGAACTTGATAAATAGTATTTAAACAATAAAAAAAGAAAAAAACATTGCGTAAATATGAAAAAAATTATATGATAAACAGTGTGAAGTTTAAACGGAATAAAGGAGGAAATACCTTTGCTTGAGATTAAAACAAACGACGCAGAGTCTGGTGCAAAAATCCTTGTTGTTGGGGTTGGCGGTGCAGGAAACAATGCTGTTAATAGAATGATTGATGAAAATATTAGTGGAGTCGATTTTATTGGAGTTAATACGGACAAGCAGGCGCTTCAGCTTTGCAAAGCTCCTAAATTACTACAAATAGGTGAAAAACTTACAAAAGGATTAGGTGCTGGTGCTAAACCTGAAGTAGGAGAGAAAGCTGCAGAAGAAAGTTATGATGAATTGACCAATGCATTACAGACATATAATATGGTATTCGTAACATGTGGTATGGGTGGCGGAACCGGTACAGGAGCTGCTCCAGTTGTTGCCAAAATTGCTAAAGATCTTGGTATTTTAACCGTAGGTGTTGTTACAAAGCCATTTCGTTTTGAAGCAAAGGCCAGAATGGCTAATGCATTAAATGGTATTGAAAAGTTAAAAAGCAATGTTGATACTTTAATTGTAATACCAAATGATAAGCTGTTAGAGATTGTTGATAGAAGAACCACAATGCCGGAAGCACTTAAGAAGGCTGATGAAGTATTACAACAGGCGGTTCAGGGTATTACAGACTTAATCAATGTACCTGCTGTTATCAATCTTGACTTTGCAGATGTCCAGACTGTTATGAGAGGCAAAGGTGTTGCTCATATTGGTATTGGATATGGAAAAGGTGATGATAAAGCGAGTGAGGCAATTAAGATGGCTGTTGAATCACCACTTTTGGAAACAACAATTAAAGGTGCAACTGATGTCATTATTAATGTATCCGGCGATATTTCTATGTATGATGCTGATGATGCAGCAAATTATGTTCAGCAGATTGCTGGTGATGAAATCAATATTATTTTTGGTGCTATGTATGATGATTCACAACCGGATACCTGTAAGATTACCGTTATCGCAACCGGATTGGAGGAAGGACAGGCAAGACCAAGTCTTGGAACATTTGGTGTTAAGACAGGAATGCCTGGTCAGAGACCTGTTTCACCACTTAACATGCCAAAGACTAATACTGGAACTCAACAACCTGTAAGACCTCTTTTTACAGGATTACAAAAACCAACTGATATTAGAAGTAAAGTAGAAGAAAATCAGTTGAAGATTCCAGAATTTTTACAAAAAAAATAAAATACAATTTATGAGACCATTGGATAAAATCCAATGGTCTTTTTGTCGTTTTTTTCAGACGAAAATAAGTAAATTTGGCACGCTTTTTGACAAATTTAACAACAAAAATTTCGTATACTGATGTTTGTGCAGGGGGGTGAGTGCAATATATCAGCTTTACATAGATAAGTTTTTTTTGATTAATTTTACTTGTATCTTATGTATGCTGGAGGTGACTAAGAGTATATTAAAATGTACTGTCACACATTTTAGAATACTTAAGGGAGCTATTATGGGGGCTATTTTATTCTGCCTTGTTGTTGTGATACCTAATGTATGGGTAATCTTAAAAATAATAGTAGGCTTCTTTTTGATTACTGCATTTGTTTTTTGGTATACATTTCGTATCAGAGATTGGAAACGTCTAGTCAGGTTTTTAACAGCACTCTATCTGACAGTAATTATTATTGGTGGTTCCATAAAAGTTTTATCAAAATGGCTTCCTTTAAGAACCTTAAAAACCATAGAATTTATTCCCATTATTTTAATAGTCACAATCATTATGAAAGGCTTTATTCATTTCGTATTTTATCGTACGAAAGAACAAAGCTGTAACGTAATTTTGGGGGTTGGGGGAAAAGAGGTTCCGATGATTGCCTTTATAGACAATGGAAATGGATTAATTGATCCAATTAGTAAGAAACCTGTCAGTGTCACTGAAAGAGATGTTTTTTCCAGAGAAATCGAATTTTCACCTGAAAAATACAGGGTGATACCATTTCATGCGCTAGGGACGGAAAAAGGAATTTTAGATGGCTATGAAATGGACTATCTAAAAATTGAAAGGGACGGTAGAAAGATAATGATTGTAAAGCCCATAATTGCAATCAGTAATGGTTACGTCTCGGGAAAAAAGAATTATCAAATGATTTTACATTCGGAATTACTTAAGGAAAGCGAGGATTCAGTATGATACTTAAAGTTACTTTACCCGGAAAACTACAATTTAAATTTACTAGAAGAGAATCGGGTTTTTTAATGATGAAGCAAGGTGATATTCACTATATTGGTGGAACAGAGGTACTTCCACCTCCATTGAATGCACAGAAAGAAAATGAAATGATTTCTGATTTGGGTGGTGTGGGAGACAGTGAAGCGAAGGCTGTTTTAATAGAACATAACTTAAGGTTAGTGGTATACATTGCTAAAAAGTTTGATAATACCGGTGTTGGTGTAGAGGATTTAATTTCTATTGGTACAATTGGCTTAATAAAATCAATAAATACATATAATCCCGATAAGAATATTAAATTGGCTACCTACGCATCAAGGTGTATAGAAAACGAGATACTTATGTATCTTCGAAGAAATAATAAAACAAAACTGGAGGTTTCCATCGATGAGCCATTAAATGTTGACTGGGATGGTAACGAACTTCTTTTATCTGATATATTGGGGACAGAAGAGGATGTTATTTATAAAGATATCGAAAACGAAGTAGAAAGAAAATTATTAACAAAGGCGATTAATAAACTATCCGAAAGGGAACGTATCATTATTAATCTAAGATTTGGGCTTAATACTCCAAATGGAGAAGAGATGACGCAAAAAGAAGTTGCATCTTATCTTGGAATATCCCAGTCGTATATTTCTAGACTTGAAAAAAAAATTATGAAAAGACTAAAAAGAGAAATGATAAAGGAATAAATTGAACATAAAATGTGAATGATTCTATTAAGCAAAATCTTAGGCACAAGAAAGGAGTCATTCATATGGTTCAGGGAAAAGTGGAAATATGTGGAGTTAATACGGCAAAACTTCCTCTCCTAAAAAATGCGGAGAAGGAAGTTTTATTTGCCAAAATAACAGAAGGAGATATGGAGGCAAGAGAAACCTATATTGAGGGTAATTTAAGACTGGTATTAAGTGTAATAAAAAGATTTCATTCTTCTAATGAAAATGTAGATGATTTATTCCAAATAGGATGTATTGGGCTAATCAAAGCAATTGACCATTTTGATACTACATTGAACGTTAAATTTTCCACTTATGCTGTACCAATGATAATTGGAGAAATCAGAAGATTCCTTCGTGATAATAATTCCATTCGCGTTTCCCGTTCCTTAAAAGATACGGCTTATAAAGCGATTTATGCAAGAGAATCTATGACAAGAAGATATTCTAAAGAACCAACGATTAATGAAGTTGCACAGGAAATTGGGATTGCCAAAGAAGATGTAGTTTACGCTCTTGATGCGATTCAGAGCCCAATGAGTCTATATGAACCTGTCTATACAGATGGGGGTGATACATTATATGTAATGGATCAGGTAAGCGATAAGAAAAATAAGGAGGAGAACTGGGTAGAGCATATATCCTTAACAGAAGCAATGAAACGTCTGAATGAAAGAGAGAACGAAATTATAACGCTTCGTTTCTTTGAAGGCAAAACGCAGATGGAAGTTGCTGATATGATAGGAATTTCACAAGCTCAGGTTAGCAGACTTGAAAAAAATGCATTAAAAGTAATGAAGAATTATCTCAGAGAATAGATGTGAACAGATTTTAGCATGCAGCATAGAATAAAGAAAAATGGTGTGAATAATATGCTGTTTTCTGAACTTAAAAGAAAAGTAGTAATAGATTTAAAGGATTGTAATGTTTTAGGACATGTAACAGATGTCGAATTCGATCATTGCACAGGATGTATACACAAATTGTTTGTCTCAAATAGAAATTATTTAATACCAATTTTAAGATGTGATCAAGATTATGTAATCTGCTTTAAGCAGATAAAACAAATCGGACCTGACGTAATTATCGTTGATTTATGTTGAAAAAGTTGACATAATTTGTAAGTTACCATATAATGAGAAAAAGAAAATCTGGGGGGTAACTGCATATGAAATGTCCGTTTTGCGGTCATGAGAATACGAGAGTTATTGATTCAAGACCGGCTGAGGAATATAATTCAATCAGAAGACGTCGTGCATGTGACGAATGCGGTAAGAGATTTACAACTTATGAAAAGGTTGAAACAATACCTTTAATTATTATTAAAAAGGATAATAACAGAGAAGCATATGACCGTTCAAAAATAGAAGCAGGTGTGCTTAGAGCATGCCACAAGCGGCCTATCAGTGCGAATCAGATTAACCAGCTTATTGATGAAGTTGAAACAGAGATATTTAATATGGAAGAAAAAGAGATTTCAAGTCAAGTTATTGGGGAACTTGTCATGAATAAGCTGAAAGACCTTGAGGCGGTTGCTTATGTTAGATTTGCTTCCGTATATAGGGAATTTAAGGATATTAATACCTTTATGGATGAATTAAAAAAAGTAATATCAAATAAAGATAATTAAAGGGTGTTTAGAATGACTGAAGAGAAGAAGGAAAAATTACAAGTTATAAGGCATAGAATCGATCTTTCCAATAAGTTACGCCTAGCATTTCTATTTATTGGTGTCGTAATTTTGGTCTTTATTTATTTTGGTAATAAGATTTGGGATAGTAATCAGTTCTATATATCTTTTCGTCGTATTGCATTATTTATTACGGGATGGGACTTAATTTTTATGGTAATTTCCACCTTTACAAAGTTAATATTTACGATACAATATAACAAGACTATAAAACAAATATAGTCTTAAGTAATAAGAGAAAGGAAAAAACACATGAAACAAAAAGGAACATGGAAACTCCTTTTGATTCCGGTGATTTTTACACTTACTATTGCACTGGGCGCATGCTCAGGTGATAAGACAGGTGATGATTCTTCTCAAATTACCATTGGCATACCTCAGGATATTGAAGATAGTCTTGACCCACACAGAGCAGTTGCGGCAGGAACAAGAGAGGTATTATTTAATGTATATGAAGGTTTGGTAAAACCGAATAGCGATGGTGATTTAATACCTGCAGTAGCAAGTGAATACCGGATATCAGAAGACGGAACAACTTACACATTTACACTTCGGGACGCAGTAACGTTCCAAAATGGTAATCCAGTAACGGTAGAGGATATTAAAGCATCCATAGATAAATGCGCCGATACCCAGGATGGAGATCCACTGGTAGCGGCGTATTCTAATATTAAAGAAGTCAAAATTGTGGATGAAAAAACAGTAGAAATCATATTAAAAGAAGCTGATACAGACTTCTTAGCCAATATGACCACTGCAATTATACCAAAAGATTCAATGGATCAGGATGTTGATCCAATTGGCACAGGACCTTATAAATTTGTGTCACGCTCTCCACAGGAGAATATTATCTTAGAAAAGTATGATGGATATTGGGGGACACCCGCCAATATTAAAAAGGTAGTATTTAAAGTTTGTTCAAACCCGGATACAATCGTTATGAACCTGGAAGGAGGTTCGATTGATATGCTTGCCAGGGTTTCAACTGCACAGGCATCACAGCTTTCAGATAATTTTAATGTTTTAGAAGGCAGCATGAATTTAGTACAGGCTCTATATCTCAATAATAATAAAAAACCATTTGATGATTTAAGAGTAAGACAGGCTCTCTGCTACGCAATTAACCGGCAAGAAATCATGGATTTTGTATCAGATGGTAAGGGAACGGCGATTGGCAGTAGTATGTTTCCGGCATTTAGCAAGTATTTTGTGAAAGAGTTAAATGATACTTATTCACAGAATATAGAGAAAGCAAAAGAATTATTAACAGAAGCAGGCTATCCGGATGGTTTTACAATGGATATTACGGTCCCTTCTAACTATACACAACATGTTGACACAGCACAGGTTTTAAAAGAAGAATTAAAACAAATTGGAGTTACAGCAAATATCAACTTGGTTGAATGGGATACTTGGTTAAGTGAGACCTATACAAAAAGGGAATATCAGGCTACTGTCATTGGCGTTGATGCTTCCACACTTACAGCCAGGGCATTACTGGAACGTTTTACATCTGACTCTCCTAGTAATTTTGTGAATTACAATAATGCCGAGTATGATGAAACATTTCATAAAGCATTATTAAGCATTGATGATGAGGAAAAAACAAAGTATTACAAACAATGTGAGACGCTATTAGCTACCGATGCGGCAAATGTATATATTCAGGATTTACCTGAACTTGTCGCAATTAATAAGAAATATGCCGGATATGAATTCTATCCATTATATGCACAGGATATATCCAAACTTTATCTGGTTGATTCAAAGGAATAAGATAGAAGAGAGGGCGGGAAAATGAAATATATCAGTAAGAAAGTGATGAGCTCAATTATTACAATACTGATTGTTTCTTTTCTCGTCTTTTTTGCGTTCTCAGTGATTCCGGGAGACCCAGCGGTTGCCAAACTTGGAACACAGGCGACACCACAAAAAGTGAACGCTTTAAGGGAACAAATGGGGTTAAACAGACCTCTTATCATACGCTACTTCGAATGGGTAAAAGGGGTAGTAATAGGCGATTTTGGGACATCCTATAGCTACAACATGCCGGTGACACAGATGATTGCTGACAAAGTTCCGGTAACAGTATTTCTTACCCTTTTCTCCTTTTTAATTATGATTATTATTACAATCTTAGTAGGCATTTTCTCAGCAAGAAAAGAGGGGACACTTATTGATAAAACCATCCAGGTATTAAACCAGATTATCATGTCGATTCCACCTTTTTTCTCAGGAGTACTAATTACATTAATCTTTGGTATGATATTTCGGCTGTTTACGCCGGGAGGTTATGTGTCTTATCAGACGAACTTTATAAAGTTTATGGCGTATTTATTTTTTCCTGCTTTTTCTATTGCACTTCCGAAAAGTGCTATGGCAGTTAAATTACTTCGTACATCACTTTTAGAAGAGAAAAAGAAAGACTATGTAAGAACAGCATATAGCAGAGGAAATAGTACAAAGGATGTTTTCTATCATCATATCTTAAAAAATGCATGTATTCCCGTAATAACTTTTTCGGCAATGGCTTTAGCAGATATGATTGCTGGGAGTATTATTATAGAACAGGTGTTTGGCATTCCCGGACTTGGCAGAATACTGCTGACATCGATACAGAACAGGGATTATCCTGTAGTGGAAGCAGTAATATTATGTATTGCTTTCATGGTCATTCTTATTAATCTATTGGTTGATATGATTTATAGAAAAGTTGATCCTCGTATTACGGTGGGATAGGAATTATTTATATGGATAAAAAAAGTAGAAGATTTAATATTATATTAGGTGCAATATTAACAGGAATAGTTGTAATACCAGCTATTATTGGAATATTTATCACACCGTATCATCCTGAAACAATGGATCCCTCAAATAAACTTTCCGGAATATCATTTGCCCACATCATGGGATGTGATAATTTTGGAAGGGATATTTTAAGCAGGGTCATGGTAGGAAGCAGTGTCACATTATTTATAGCATGTGGCACGGTTCTTATTGGTGTTGTAATCGGTACCATAATTGGAGCATTTACCGGCTATTTTGGTGGTATATTAGATGAGATAATAATGAGAATTAATGATGCTATTTTTGCATTTCCAAGTATTTTACTTGCACTTGTTATAATAGGTTTATTTGGTACAGGAAAATATCAGGTAATGATAGCCCTTGGTATTGCATTTATACCAAGCTATGCCAGAATAGTCAGAAGTGAATTTATTCGTTGTAAGAATATGGACTATGTGAAGAGTGCAAAGCTTGCCGGAGTATTTGATTTTCGTATTATTTTTGTCCATATAATGCCAAATGCTTTTTCTGTCTTAATATCCTCAATCATGATTGGATTTAATAATGCTGTATTGGCCGAAGCCGGACTGAGTTTTTTAGGAATAGGAGTTCAGCCTCCTGATGCAAGCCTTGGAAGAATGTTAAGTGAGGCTCAGACCTACCTATTTTCATCCCCTACGTATGCATTATTTCCTGGAATAACAATTATATTGATGGTGTTAGGCTTTGCTCTCTTAGGAGAGGGATTAAAGGAGCGTAGATAATGCTTTTAATAAAGAATCTGAATATTGAATTTCATGATCATCTGACGCCTGAGACTGTAGTATATGATTTTAATATGGAAATGAATCCGGGTGAGATCGTTGGCATTGTTGGAGAGTCAGGTTCTGGAAAGACAATGACAGCGTTAGCCATTGCAGGGCTATTAAATAGGCATGATATGAAGAAATCAGGACAAGTTTTTTTTGAAGAAAAGGATCTATTAACCTGTAATCGATATGATCTTAGAAAAATACAGGGAAATGATATCAGCATAATTTTTCAGGAGCCAATGACAAGTCTTAATCCGGTTAAAAAAGTCGGTTGGCAGGTTGAGGAGAGCCTTAGAATTCATACTGATTTATCTAAGGAACAGAGGAAAGAACGCGCTTTGGAAGTACTAAAAGATGTAGAATTAAGTAACCCCAGCCGCGTATATGATTCATATCCACATCAGCTTTCAGGGGGAATGAGACAAAGAGTTATGATTGCTGCAGCAATGATAAATACCCCCAAATTACTGATAGCAGATGAACCAACAACAGCATTGGATGTAACCGTTCAATCACAGATTGTTAATTTGCTAAAGAAAATTAATAAAGACAAGAATACTGCAATTCTGTTTATTTCACATGATTTAAGTCTTGTAAAACGCCTATGCAAAAAAGTTATTGTTATGCAAGGGGGATTTCTTGTTGAATCAGGAGATACCGATAAAATATTTAATAATCCAGAGCAGGAATATACGAAAAAACTGATTGAATCAATTCCAAAACTGGAAAAGAGGAAATAGGAATGGATAATAAAATACTTTCAGTAAATCATGTATCGCTTTCCTTCCAGGATAACAAATCCGATATTTTTCATAGAGGTAAAACCATAGAGATATTAAAAGATATTTCGTTCGATATGTATGAAAATGAGATAATTGGTCTGGTTGGTGAGAGCGGATGCGGTAAATCAACGTTAGCGAAAACAATTTTAGGACTAAACAAAGGTTTTAGGGGTGAGATTACTCACTTTTCACAATATCCCCAGATGATTTTCCAGGATCCATACGGTTCATTAAATCCCAGTAAGACCATTCGCTTTATTTTAATGGAACCATTGAAGATGAGGCATAAGACGACAAAAGAAGAAATGGAGAAAAAGGCTTGTTCTATGTTAGAAAGAGTGGGATTGAATAAAGAATATCTTGATCGCTATCCAAGTGAACTTTCCGGAGGACAGCGACAAAGAGTCTGCATCGCTCAAGCGCTCATATTAAACCCTAAATTATTAATTGCGGATGAGCCTGTATCAGCACTTGATGTTACCATTCAATCACAGGTAATGGAACTGCTCTTTTCACTTCATAAGGAAATGGGACTTTCTATATTGTTTATTTCACACGATTTACGAATCATATATCAGATTTGTAACCGTATCATGATTATGAAGGAAGGAAAAATCATAGAAGAGGGTGAGATAGATAATGTTTATAAAAGTCCAAAGGATTCATATACAAAATTGTTGCTAAAAAATGCTGAAATACAACTTTAATTGATAAAAAGTCCATAAATCCATTAATTATTTACATTTTTTATCCGATAATATAAATATAATATTTATAGTAATAATATTGAGTGAAAGGCGGTGAGATTTTTTGGGTATCCAGGGCATAGGACAATCTAGTAATTTTCAGAGTAATTACCATATCAATGATTTACTGCGTGCCAATGTCGAAGAAGTGGATAAGCAGGATAAAGTTGCTACTTCTCAGGAATCAAAAAATCAGCCCCTTGTTTCGGATATAGACATTAAGTTATCTGATCAACGGCCAAAAAGTATCAATCCAAATGACATTTCTGTTGTATTTAATAAGAATGATGATTTTTCATACATCGGAAGGAACAAGGATGTCGAGTCTTTAGATATTGAAAGAGCCATTTCTGATATGAGACAGGATTCTATTTTACAGGAGTATCAATATTTTGTTGGAAGTGTAAACAATGTATTTCACTCTGAGGATGGAACAGTGTTATCAAAACTTTAGAATAACAATTGAAAAAACAAAGCCTTGCGGGGGTTTGTTTTTTTTATTATACTTTGCTATAGTATTTATTGCTTACAGTGGGTTATGATAAAGCATAACAAATGAAAGAGAGAATATATATGTTTCGTTTTTTTTATCCGGATGAGTATTATTCGTCTGCTTATTCTATCAATTATGAGGAGTATTATAAAAATGGATACAGAGGTATTGTTTTTGATATTGATAATACGCTGGTTCCTCATGGGGCGAAAGCAGATGAAAGAAGTATCGCACTTATTAAAAGATTAAAAGATATCGGTTATGATGTTTTGCTTCTCTCAAATAATAAGGAAGAAAGAGTGAACATGTTTAATGAATTAATTGGTGCACATACTATTCACAAAGCAAATAAGCCATTTCCAAAAGCCTATCGGACAGCAATGGAGATTATGCATACGAATGTTGATAACACTTTATTTATTGGTGATCAGCTATTTACGGATGTCTGGGGAGCAAAAATTACTGGAATCCGATCGTTATTAGTTAAGCCAATGAATCCTAAGGAAGAGATTCAAATTGTACTGAAAAGAAAATTAGAAAAAATAGTCTTACATTTCTATTTTAAAGAACGAAAGAGGAATAAGTCATGATTGATGGCAATACACAGGTATTAGGGCTTATTGGAAATCCTGTTACCCATACCTTATCACC
>CAZQTM010000002.1:0-1632 GCA_964595855.1 uncultured Lachnospiraceae bacterium
CAATCAAAAGAAACGAGAGAAGATGTTCGCTTAAAATACCGCTATCTTGATCTTAGAAATGAAAAGGTAAGAGACAATATTTTATTTCGCTCTAAAGTAATTGCCTATCTGAGAGAAAAAATGACTGAAATGGGATTTATCGAAATTCAGACTCCAATTTTATGTGCGTCGTCGCCGGAAGGTGCAAGAGATTATATTGTTCCGTCTAGAAAATATAAAGGAAAATTTTATGCATTACCACAGGCACCGCAGCAATATAAACAACTTTTGATGGTTTCAGGATTTGATAAGTACTTCCAGATTGCTCCCTGTTTTAGAGATGAAGATGCCAGAGCAGACCGTTCTCCGGGGGAGTTTTACCAGCTTGATTTCGAAATGAGCTTCGCAACACAGGAAGATGTATTTCGGGTAGGGGAAGACATACTGTCATCAACTTTTGAAAAGTTTGCGCCGGAAGGATTTGAGGTTACAAAACAACCATTTCCTATTATTAGCTATAAACAGGCAATGCTTGAATTTGGCACAGACAAACCGGATTTAAGAAATCCATTGAGAATTATGGATGTGACAGAGTTTTTCCAGACGTGTACATTTAAACCTTTTATAGGGAAGAGCGTTCGTGCTATAAAGGTCAATGCTGAAATGTCAAAAGGATTTCATGAAAAATTACTTAGCTTTGCTAATTCAATTGGAATGGGTGGTCTTGGCTATTTAGAAGTTATAGAGGATATGTCCTTTAAAGGGCCAATTGATAAATTCATTCCAGATGAGAAAAAAAAGGAACTTATCTCATTGGCAGATTTAAAAGAAAAGGATACTATTTTCTTTATTGCTGACAAAGAAATGAAGGCAAATCTTTTTGCCGGACAAATACGAAATGAATTGGGAGAAAAGTTGAATCTGGTTGAAGAAAATGCATATCGTTTTTGTTACGTAAATGATTTTCCCATGTACGAAATAGACCCTGAGACCAAACAGCTGGGATTTACCCATAATCCGTTTTCTATGCCACAGGGCGGGTTAAAATCTTTAATGGAACAAAATCCGCTAGACATACTTGCTTACCAGTATGATATAGTATGTAATGGAGTGGAACTTTCATCAGGAGCAGTCAGAAACCACGATATACAGATTATGGTGAAGGCTTTTGAACTTGCTGGATATGATGAAGAGACACTTAAAAGTAAATTTGGAGCATTGTATCAGGCATTCCAGTTTGGCGCTCCGCCACATGCCGGAATGGCACCGGGTGTTGATCGCATGATTATGCTCCTTAGAAATGAAGAGAATATCAGAGAGGTGATTGCATTCCCAATGAGTGGGGAAGCAAAAGATTTAATGTGTGGGGCCCCAAATGATGTGACAGAAAAGCAGCTTCGTGAAGTGCATATCAAAATAAGGGAGTAAGGAGACGAACTATGCAACATGTTATAGATGATGAAACAATTGAGTATGTTTCCATTCTTGCAAAACTTGAACTATCCGATGAAGAAAAAGAGCAGGAAAAGGTAGATATGGGAAGAATGCTTGACTACATTGATAAACTTGATGAACTTAATACGAGTAAGATAGAACCCATGTCACATGTCTTTCCCGTTACAAATGTCTTTCGAGAGGATATTGTAACAAATG
>CAZQTM010000002.1:1732-3868 GCA_964595855.1 uncultured Lachnospiraceae bacterium
AGGGAGCCATGTTGAAAGCAAAAGAAGTACAAAATGCTATTGAGAAGGGAGAATTATCGGGTCCTTTAGCTGGCGTACCGGTTGCTATTAAAGATAATATTTGTACTAGAAATATGCTCACTTCCTGTGCATCTAAGATGTTAGGCAATTTTGTGCCGACTTACTCAGCAGAAGTAGTACAAAAATTAGAAGAAGCAGGAGCTGTCATAATCGGAAAAACAAACATGGATGAATTTGCTATGGGGTCTACAACGGAAACATCTTACTATGGACCGACAAAAAATCCATGGAATACAGAACATGTTCCGGGAGGGTCCAGCGGTGGGTCTGCAGCTGCTGTGGCAGCGTTAGAGTGTACCTTTGCACTTGGCTCTGATACAGGGGGATCAATAAGACAGCCTGCAGGTTTTTGCGGAGTGGTTGGAATGAAACCAACATATGGAACAGTCTCCCGATATGGTCTTGTTGCTTATGGCTCTTCCCTAGATCAGATTGGACCTCTTTGTAAAGACGTGAGGGATTGTGCAACCATATTAGAAGTGATTTGTGGACACGATCAAAAAGATTCCACATCCGTTGTCAGGGACAATACTGACTTTACCAGTGCATTAAAAGAAGATGTAAAAGGCTTAAAGATTGGTATTCCAAAAGATTACTTTACAGATGGATTAAATAAAGAGGTAAGGGATTCCATCATGTTAGCAGTTGACAAACTGAAAGAGAAAGGTGCATTTGTTGAAGAATTTAATCTGGGATTAGTGGAATATGCAATTCCAGCCTATTATACGATTGCAGCAGCAGAAGCCAGTTCAAACCTGGAAAGATTTGACGGAATTAAATATGGATACCAGACAAAGGACTATGAAGGACTTCATAATATGTATAAAAAAAGTCGCTGTGAAGGATTTGGAAGTGAAGTGAAAAGGCGTATTATGCTGGGCTCCTTTGTATTAAGCAGCGGTTATTATGATGCGTATTACCTAAAAGCTTTAAAAGTAAAAGCTCTGATTAAGAAAGCATTTGATGAGGCATTTTTAAAATATGACGTGATAATTGGCCCGGTTGCACCCACCACAGCTCCCATATTAGGAGAAAGTCTGTCTGATCCATTAAAAATGTACTTAGGCGATATTTATACGATTTCTGCTAATTTAGCAGGTATACCGGGTATTACAATTCCTTGTGGAAAAGATAAAAAAGGACTACCAATTGGTTTACAACTGATGGGGGACAGTTTTAAAGAAAAAACGTTAATTAAGGTGGCATATACTTATGAAAAAATAAGGGGTGCATTTTCCTTACCGGATGATAAGGAGGGAAAATAAGAATGGGAAAACAATATGAAATCGTAATCGGACTGGAAGTACATGTGGAACTTGCAACCAGAACAAAAATATTTTGCGGATGCTCTACTGCATTTGGCGGTGAACCAAATACACATACCTGCCCTGTATGTACTGGGATGCCGGGTTCTTTGCCTGTTCTGAATAAGAAGGTTTTGGAATATGCAGTAGATGTAGGGCTTGCTACAAATTGTGAGATAACAAGATATTGTAAATTTGACAGAAAGAATTATTTTTATCCGGATAATCCTCAAAATTATCAGATCTCACAACTATATCTTCCTATTTGTCGTGACGGCTATGTAGAGATAGAGACGAAGTCTGGAATGAAGAGGGTAGGAATACATGAAATCCATATGGAAGAGGATGCAGGAAAACTGATTCATGATGAATGGGAAGCGGTATCACTGGTTGATTACAATCGATCGGGAGTTCCTTTAATTGAAATTGTTTCAGAACCTGATATGAGAAGCAGTGAAGAAGTAATTGCTTATCTGGAAAAGTTAAGAATGACCATTCAATATCTTGGTGCTTCAGATTGTAAACTTCAGGAAGGTTCCATGAGAGCAGATGTCAATCTTTCCGTCAGGGAACTGGGGACAAAAATGTTTGGTACTCGAACTGAAATGAAAAATTTAAATTCTTTTAAAGCAATTACTCATGCAATAGAAGGGGAAACTAACCGTCAGATAGAATTGTTGGAGGATGGAGAAAAAATCATACAGGAAACAAGAAGATGGGATGATACGAAAGCTTTATCTTATCCAATGCGCTCGAAAGAAGATGCGAAGGA
>CAZQTM010000002.1:3968-9842 GCA_964595855.1 uncultured Lachnospiraceae bacterium
TGAAGAAATGTTCTTAACAGATTGTGATCCACAGAATTATGTTACAGAAAAAGAATTAAGGAATACCTATGATGAATCAGAATTACAGTCAGTTATTATAAAGGTCATAAAAAATAATACGAAGTGTGTGGAGGAATATCGTGGCGGTAAACAAAAAGCAATTGGCGCATTAGTTGGCATGGCAATGAAAGAAATGGCGGGTAAGGCAGACCCTGTAATTATAAGAAAAATGCTGGAGAAAAATATAAATAGACTTAATTAACAGAATATTACAAAAAATCATTATTTTTCTAATAATCCTTGATATATTTGCAAGAATGTCTTACAGTATATTTATGAGTAAGTAAAAATAGTACTAAAGTTTCATATAGAGCCTTAAATTGGGGAGGACAAATATATGAAAAATATTGCAATTTTGACAGCAGGATTAGATGTTAATCATGCTAACCGGATTGTAAATGGAATCAAGGTAAGTATTCACAAGAATAAAGCTAATGCATTTATCTTTACCTGCAAGCGTAGGTATCGTAAAAATATTGATCATGATCAGGGAGAGTATAATATTTATAATCTTCCTGATTTTGCTATGTTTGATGGCGTAGTTTTAGTTAATAGTACAGTTGGTTGTGATGAAGTATTAGAATCTATGGCACGTAAAATAGAGATGGCTAATATACCAACAGTAGGGGTAGAACGTGATGATGGAGACATGTTAAATGTCTGCATTGATAATAAAATGGCAATGCGTGAAATGGTGGAGCACTTTGTCAAAGTACATGGCTTTAAAAGATTGAATATTGTAACGGGGCCATTGGAGAATGATGAGGCAAGATTGCGCCTTGAGGCATATAAAGAAGTACTAACTGAAAATGGGATTCCTATTGAAAAGGGTCGAATTTTTGTCGGAGATTTTTTAAAGCCAAGTGGAATGATTGCGGCGGAAACATTTTTAAATTCTACACTTGAAAAACCGCAAGTCATTATTTCAGCAAATGATTTAATGGCTGTTGGGGTTTACGAAGTATTAGAAAAACATGGAATTAACGTTCCACAGGAGATTGCAATCTCAGGTTTTGATGACGACTTTGAGGCTAAATATTATGTCCCTTCTATAACAACTGTTTCAAGAAATCAGGAAGAAGCTGGATATGAGGCTTTTGAGAGGATTTTGCATTGCAATGAAGGTGAGTGTTTATCAGGAAAGGTCATGATTCCAACATCCTTACAAATCCGGGAAAGCTGCGGCTGTAATATTAAGACAAAAGATGATGGTGAGCTTTTTAGAAAATATTATTACGAGAGAAAAGGAATTAATGAATTATATATGAGTATTACTCAGGAAATGTCAGCTGATTTGACGGGTGTTGAATCATTTGAAAAATTGAGAATATTGATGCGTCGGTATTTTTTACAGATTGAATGTGAAGGTATCTATCTCTTCCTATGTAGTAAATTTCCGGATAATGAGAACTCTGCAATAGAGCCAGACTGGTTTAGCCAGGGTTATGAGGGTGACAGCTTTTTACTGATTGGTTATGAAAATTATAGTTTTATTGAAAATAAGAATATTGATTTTGAAAAGTTTTTACAAAATGTAAGAGAAAAAAATTTAAGTGAAAAGGTATATGTTATTTCTCCAATCCATTATGGAAAACAATGTTATGGTTATTTTGTAATTTGTAATAGTGAGTTTCCTTTTGAAAATCAGAATTATTATTCTTTCCTTATGAATATAGGTAATGCAATCGAATCTATTAGAAAACAGTCACTTTTACAGACTATGATTGATAAACTTGATGCAATATGGAGTTTTGATGCATTAACTAATGTTTATAATAGATCTGGTTTAAAGAAATACGGTAGTCGTGTCTGGGAAGATGGAATGAAAGAAAAAGGTATTATTTTACTATTTATGGATCTTGATTCCCTTAAAAAAGTGAATGATACATACGGACATGAAGAAGGAGACTTCTATATCAAATCTTTTGCGCAAATTCTTATAAAGATAAAAAAACATGGCGAATTGATTGTACGTTATGGTGGAGATGAATTTCTTTTTATGGCTCCGCTATCACAGGAAAGGTCTGCTGCGTCGTACGTGGAAGAAATAAAAAGGGAAATAAGAGAATTTAATTGTCACTCAGATTTAAACTATGAACTGGATGCAAGCATTGGCTATCACATAATTAAACCGGAAGATAAAATAGATATGGAAGCTGCGATCGAAATTGCGGATTCTAAGATGTATGAAGAAAAAAAGAAAAAGAAATGTAGATAAAAAATACTCCATAAAGAAGAAAAACAATTCTTCTTTATGGAGTATTATGAATTAAGGCAATTCAATATAGTGTAGAAATGCTAATGCATTTTCAATATTTTTAGAATTCATGATGATACAGTAGTAACACCTTGTATTAGGAAAACTATTTGTTTTTACAAGTTTTGGAGAATCGGTTACTTCAAGTCCAATCGCTTCTTCTCCTTCAGGCTCGTTTTCAGGAGAATCATAATAGAATAATCTGTCTTTATATTTTGCCATTTGATCATCTGTTAAAATTGTAGATAAATCAAGTAGAATACCTTGCTTAGCCATATGTTTAAAATATGCTTCATCTACGATGCAGACATCAATACTCCCCGTAGATGCCATAAGAAAAAGTTTTTGCTCATTCTGATCATCATATGTAGTTCTATTTTTTGATGCAATATAGAAGGAATCGTCTAATATGACTTCTTCTTTTTTGGGATTAAAATCTATTGTTTTAGAAAAGTCGTCCATAATTGCTGAAGTACTCTCAGATGGAAATCCATTTACATAAACGACCTCTAATACGACATCCTTTTTTGTTACATTGGAGTATATAATATAAGAAAATAATAAAATGAATAAAAGAATAACCAGCACATGTACTTTATAGTATGAGAAAAAATAGATAAAGCGATCTTTTGGTTTCATCTCTTCTATAACTTTTCGATGCTGTTCTTTTATTTCGTCATTAACTGAATTCCCTATAGCCATAGAATTTCCGCCCTTTCAATATATTTATCATGATAGAATTAAAGTATCTATCTGTCAATAAAAGTAAATGCTTACAATCTAAAATTTTTATAAAATCTAAATAATAAATAAGTTAAATGAGCTTTTATTTCAGCTTTTTTGACTACTTGAAAGTTTTATGGATATGTAATATCATAATAAAAAATACATAAAATAAGAAAACTGTAGCAAGAAGGAGAATTTAAATGACCCGTGATACTTTTATGGAAGTTTTAGTAGAAAGTAAAGCAGCACCATATGTTAGGGTTCTAAGGGACTTTTTATATGTTTTGACCGCATTGTTTGTTATTGCATTTGTTTTTTCCGGTCTTTTTATCGCGATGATAATAGCAGTTGTTTTTGGCGTTTTAGCATATTTTATTGGACTCAGGACAAAAATAGAATATGAATACGATTATATGAATAAAGAAATGGATGTTGATATTATATATGATAAACAGAAGAGAAAGCATCTTGCAACGTATGATTTATCTAAGATGGAAGTGTTGGCACCTGTTAATTCCTATCATCTTGATGATTATAAAAATAGAAACTATAAAGTTTGCGATTACAGTTCCAAAACAGAAATGAATAAAAGCAAACAGTACGTTATGTATTATAGTGGAGAGGCAAAAATCATATTTGAACCCACATCTGAAATGATAGAGGCTATTACTTATATAGCACCACGTAAAGTATTTCGAGATTGACACTATAAAGTAAGTCTGATACAATTTTGAAATTATCACATAAAATTAAGGAGGAGAAAAAATGGGTCAGATTATCCGTGAAGGAATTACTTTTGATGATGTGTTATTGATTCCGGCATATTCCCATGTAGTTCCGAATCAGATTGATGTATCAACCTGGTTAACTAAAAAGATTAAATTAAACATTCCAATTATGAGTGCAGGAATGGACACTGTAACGGAACATAGAATGGCGATTGCCATGGCAAGGCAGGGTGGAATTGGTATTATTCATAAGAATATGTCAATTGAAGCTCAGGCTGAAGAAGTAGATAAAGTAAAACGTTCAGAAAACGGTGTTATAACGGATCCATTTTCATTAACTCCAGAACATACATTAAGAGATGCCGACGAATTAATGGGTAAATTCAGAATATCTGGTGTACCGATTACGGAAGGCAAAAAATTAGTAGGTATCATTACAAATCGTGATTTAAAATTTGAGACTGATTTTACAAAAAAAATTAGTGAATCCATGACATCGGAAGGTCTTATTACGGCGAAAGAGGGAATTACTTTAGAGGAAGCAAAAAAGATTCTTGCCAAAGCCAGAAAAGAAAAACTTCCTATTGTAGATGATGATTTTAATTTAAAAGGTCTCATTACTATAAAAGATATTGAAAAGACAATTAAATATCCTCTTTCAGCAAAAGACCCACAGGGACGTTTACTCTGTGGCGCAGCAGTAGGAATTACGGCAAATGTTCTAGAGAGAGTCTCTGCACTTGTTGATGCAAAAGTTGATGTAGTAGTTCTTGATTCTGCTCATGGCCATTCAGAAAATGTAATCAAATGTGTAAGAATGATAAAAGAAAAATTCCCTGATTTGCAGGTAATTGCCGGCAACGTTGCTACAGGGGAAGGAACACGTGCTTTAATTGAGGCAGGAGCAGATGCAGTAAAAGTTGGAATGGGACCTGGTTCTATTTGTACGACACGTATTGTAGCGGGTATTGGTGTGCCACAGATTTCAGCAATTATGGACAGCTATGCTGTTGCGAAAGAGTTTGGTATTCCAATTATCGCAGATGGTGGTATCAAGTATTCCGGAGATGTTACAAAAGCGATTGCCGCAGGTGGAAACGTATGCATGATGGGCAGTATGTTTGCAGGATGTGATGAGAGTCCGGGAACATTTGAATTATTCCAGGGAAGAAAATATAAGGTTTATCGTGGCATGGGCTCTATTGCTGGAATGGAAAACGGAAGTAAAGATCGCTATTTCCAGTCGGATGCTAAAAAACTGGTACCGGAAGGCGTAGAAGGTCGTGTCGCATATAAGGGAACAGCGGAAGATACGGTATTCCAGTTACTCGGTGGTTTACGCTCAGGTATGGGTTACTGTGGTGTACAGAGTATCGAAGAATTAAAAGAAAATGCTAAATTCGTAAAGATTACAGCAGCCTCCTTAAAGGAAAGTCATCCACATGATATTCATATTACAAAAGAAGCACCAAATTATAGTGTAGATGACAATTAAATAAAATATGATAATGAATGAACTCTCACAGAATTATTTCTGTGAGAGTTTTTTTGTTCGCCCAGCATGGGTGAATTATATGTATTGACAATATATAATATACGACATATAATATACAAAAATATAGTATATACATGAAATATACATATCAAATACAGGAAAGAGAGGCAATATATGGTATATCCTATGACTCCGGTACTTTTAGAACTCCTATTGCTATCTATTATTGAGAAAGAAGATACATATGGTTATTTAATTGGGCAGCAACTTAAAACGGTATCAGACTTAAAGGATTCTTCCTTGTATCCTGTTTTAAAACGCCTGGCTGACCAGAATTTAGTGGAAATATACGATATGCAGTATCAGGGAAGAAACAGAAAGTATTATCATTTAACATCGCAAGGAAAAGAAAGGCTTAACTTATTAAAAATAGAATGGAATGCGTATACGAAGAAACTGGATGAGATATTAGGGATTGCAGACAGGAATCAAAAGGAGGGGAAAGAATCATTATGAATCGTGAGGAGTATATAAAAGTATTAAACAATCAGCTGCGGCATCTTCCAAAAGAAGATAGAGATAAGGCTTTGGAGTATTTCATTGAGTAT
>CAZQTM010000002.1:9942-22226 GCA_964595855.1 uncultured Lachnospiraceae bacterium
TTTATTAATGGAATTGTGAAGCTATTTGGTAAACTTGCAGGAAGGGGAATAAAGAATAATGAAAAATAAAAATATTTTCTTCTTAATATGCGGATTGCTCGCCTTATTGGGTATTTTGTTCATAACAGCTGGAGTCATGCTTGGAGGAAGGCTGTATGGTATCTCTTTGGGAGGTAATGGATTAGAGGTAAGGTCACAGTTAAGCAACAGTAAAGCTTCGATGCAAACAGGTAATGAATCACTTAGTGAATTTCAGGATATGGATGTATGCCTTGAGTATGCAGATATTGAAATTATTCCATCTGATCATTATGGTATTGAATATTGTCTCGATGAAAATTATAAGTTTACATACCATGTTGAAAACGGAAAACTGAATGTAGAACAAAAAAGTAAATATAGGATCAATGGTAACTTAACATTCTTTTCTTTAGGATTTAGTAACATTTCAGATGAGTATGTAAAAATTTATATTCCTGAAAATAGTGTATTACAAAATGCCTCTATTAAAAATGATAGTGGAAATATTGATTTAGGTAATATTAAGTGTGATGAACTGACCGTAGTGGATCGCTATGGAGATCTTAACGCAGGTACTATTTCCTGTAAAACACTTGACACTACATTGGATTCCGGTAATTTCAAATTTGACGAGCTTTCAGCAGATTCCATAGCAGTATCAGATAAATATGGAAATCTGGATGCAGACAAGATTTACGGAGCTAAAATTAGCCTGGATATGGAATCTGGATATATTAAATTTAAAGATATGAAAGCAGATAATTTAACCATCTCAAGTTCCTATGGAGATATTGATATCGAGAAGCAAAATATTAAGGAAAAGCTTGATATCAAAGCTGAGAGTGGCAATATTAATTTCCAGGATATTACTGCAAAGGCAGTTTCTGTAGATAATTCATATGGTAATTTAATTTGTGATAAGATGGATGTTGGTTTAGCAGATATCAACTTGGAAAGCGGAGATTGTGAGTTGGGGGACATAAAAACATATAATCTTAATGTAAAATCTGATTATGGAAATGTTTTACTAAATCTGGTAGGAAAATGCAGTGATTATACTTATGATTTAAAAACAGAGTATGGCTCAATCGAAATAGATGGTAGAGATATGGGGGATACTTGCCTTGATCTTGACAGTAATAAAGAAAACAAAATGGTGATATCCTGTGACTCAGGAAACATAACCATGAAACAAATTAATGAATAAAAAGATATTATAAGTGACACCAATTTGATTTGTTTAACAACTACAAACTGGTGTTTTTTTAAAAAACAACTTGTAAAGATGTGCATACAAGTTGCAAAATATATTATAATAAAATGATATTAGGAGGATTATTTATGTTATTGCAAAAAGACTATAAGTTTTGGTTCTGTACAGGGTCTCAGGATTTATATGGAGAGGAGTGTCTTAGAAAAGTGGCAGAACATTCTGCAATTATTGTAACGGCACTGAATCAATCCGGTATTCTTCCGTATGAAGTAATACTAAAACCAACATTAATTACGAATGAGGTAATCAGAAGAACTTTTAATGAAGCAAATGCGGATGAAAATTGTGCGGGAGTCATAACGTGGATGCATACATTTTCACCGGCTAAATCCTGGATTTTAGGATTACAGGAATATAGAAAACCACTTTTGCATTTACATACGCAGTTTAATGAAGAAATTCCTTATGATACAATAGATATGAACTTTATGAATGAAAATCAGGCTGCTCACGGTGACCGGGAGTACGGTCATATTGTCAGCAGAATGAAAATAGAAAGAAAAGTAGTAGTTGGACATTGGTCTGATGAAAATGTACAAAAGAAGATTGCATCCTTTATGAGAACAGCGGTAGGAGTAATGGAAAGCAGTCATGTACGTGTTATGCGTGTGGCAGACAATATGCGCAATGTAGCGGTAACGGAAGGCGATAAGGTTGAAGCACAAATTAAATTTGGATGGGAAGTAGATGCTTATCCTGTTAATGAGATAGCACAGGCAGTAGAAGCTGTTTCTGCTTCAGATACCAATGCACTGGTAGATGAGTATTATGATAAATATGACATTCTGTTAGAAGGAAGAGATCCGGTTGAGTTTAAAAAACATGTATCAGTACAGGCACAGATTGAAATTGGGTTTGAAAGATTTCTGCAGGAAAAAAATTATCAGGCTATCGTTACCCATTTTGGCGATCTTGGTAGTTTAAAACAATTGCCAGGTCTGGCAATTCAACGTTTGATGGAAAAAGGCTATGGATTTGGAGCAGAGGGTGACTGGAAAGTAGCAGCAATGGTCCGCATTATGAAGATTATGACAGCGGGAATGAAGGATGCGAAGGGCTCTTCTATGTTAGAGGATTATACATATAATTTTGTTAAAGGAAAAGAGGGTATACTGGAGGCTCACATGTTAGAGATTTGTCCTTCCATAGCACAGGGACCAATTTCGATAAAGTGTCAGCCGTTGTCAATGGGTAACAGGGAAGATCCGGCCAGACTTGTATTTACCTCTAAAGAAGGAGATGGTATTGCAGTTTCCATGATTGATTTAGGAAATCGTTTCCGTTTGATCATTAATGATGTAAAATGTAAGAAGAACGAAAAACAAATGCCTAAATTACCAACGGCAACGAATTTCTGGACACCACAACCAGATTTGTATACGGGAGCTGAGGCTTGGATTCTTGCAGGTGGAGCTCATCACACAGCATTTTCGTATGATATCACAGCGCAGCAGATGGGAGACTGGGCTGCAGCAATGGGGATTGAAGCAGTTTATATCGATCAGAATACAACGATACGTGATTTAAAACGTGATTTAATGATTGGTGATATTTATTTTAGATAAGTATAAGTTACAAAGAATAGCTAATAATAATATGAGAATATTGATAAATAAGGAGGCATTATGGCAGATTATATTAGAGAATACATAGTAAACGGAAAAACTTCACTTGGTATCGAATTTGGTTCTACAAGAATTAAAGGTGTATTAATAGGGGAGGACTATTCCGTAATTGCAAGTGGTGAATATGACTGGGAGAACAAGCTAGAAAATAACGTATGGACCTATCATCTGGAGGATATCTGGAAGGGGTTACAAGAATGTTATAAAAATCTAAAGGATAAAGTAGAAAATCAGTATGGAGTAGAATTAACTACAATAGGTTCCATAGGATTTAGTGCTATGATGCATGGATATATGGTTTTTGATGAACAGGACAATATGTTAGTACCCTTTAGAACATGGCGTAACACTATAACAGAAGAGGCATCCATAAAGTTGACAGAGCTTTTTCAATATAATATACCACAAAGATGGAGCATTGCTCATTTATATCAGGCAATCTTAAACAAGGAAGAGCATGTTTCCAAGATAGCATACCAGACGACTCTGGCTGGCTATATACACTGGAAACTGACAGGTGAAAAGGTACTGGGCATTGGTGAGGCATCAGGAATGTTTCCGATTGATACGAAAACGAAAGATTTTAATAAGACAATGGTAGATAAGTTCAATGATAAAATAGCTGACAAACATTTTTCATGGAAACTGCAGGATATCTTACCGAAGGTTTTAAGTGCAGGACAAAACGCAGGTACGCTGACTGAGGAAGGAGCAAATCTTCTGGATGTATCAGGAAAATTAAAAGCCGGAATTTCTCTTTGCCCACCGGAAGGTGATGCCGGAACAGGTATGATGGCTACAAACAGTATTAGCGTTAGAACTGGAAATGTATCTGCTGGAACGTCTGTTTTTGCGATGATTGTACTTGAAAAGGAACTAAAAAAAGTTTATCCACAAATTGACCTTGTAACAACTCCGGATGGAAACTTGGTTGGAATGGTTCATTGTAACAACTGTACTTCTGATTTGAATGCATGGGTTAATTTATTTAAAGAGTTCGCTTTAAAATTTGGTATTGATGTTGATATGAATAAATTGTATTCAACTCTTTACAATGAGGCTTTAGAAGGAGAATCGGATTGTGGTGGATTGCTAGCCTACAACTATTTCTCGGGAGAGCATATTACGGGCTTTGAAGAGGGAAGACCTTTATTTGTTCGCAAGCCTGATTGCAACTTTAGTCTTGCAAACTTTATGAGAACTCATTTGTTTACTTCTTTGGGAGCATTAAAAACAGGTTTAGACATTCTGTTAAAAGAAGAAGGTGTTCAGGTTGATAAAATTCTTGGGCATGGTGGCCTGTTTAAGACAAAGGGTGTTGGACAACGTATTTTAGCCGGAGCAATCAATGCACCGGTCGCTGTAATGGACACAGCCGGAGAAGGCGGAGCATGGGGAATTGCATTACTAGCTTTATATTTAAAACATGAGAGTGAGTCATTGGATGAATATCTGAATGAACATGTATTTAAAAATCAGAAAAGTACAGTAATAGAACCGGACACTAAGGATGTTCAAGGATTTGAGGCCTTTATGAAGAAGTATACAGAGGGTCTTGCAATCGAGAGAGCAGCAGTTACTAATTTAAAATAAATCAGGATAGAAGGGAATTACTATGTTAGAAGAATTAAAAAAACGTGTTTATGAAGCCAATCTTTTACTACCAAGGTATGGACTTGTTACTTTTACATGGGGTAATGTTAGTGAAATAGATAGAGAAACAGGTTACTTTGTCATTAAGCCAAGTGGAGTGGATTATGATGTTATGACACTTGAAGATATGGTAGTAATGGACTTGTCAGGTAATATAATTGAAGGAAATTACAAACCATCATCTGATACCCCTACACATATTGAACTATACAAAAAGTATATAAATATCGGAGGTATTGTGCATACGCATTCTAATGAGGCCACTGCATGGGCTCAGGCAGGAAGAGGTATTCCCCTCTATGGAACAACACATGCTGATTATTTTTATGGGGAAATTCCGTGTACGAGAAGTTTGTCAAAGGAAGAAATAGAAGGTGATTATGAAAAAAATACGGGAATTGTTATCATAGAGACATTTGAAAGTAGGAATATTGATCCAATTAGTACCCCTGCAGTATTATGCAAGAATCATGGTCCTTTTTCATGGGGAAAAGATGCAAAAGAAGCGGTACATAATGCAGTTGTACTGGAAGAAGTAGCAAAGATGGCAACAAAGACAGAATGCATCAACCGAGAGGCGACTTTGGCACCTAATTATTTAAAAGATAAACATTTTAATCGTAAACATGGTGCAAATGCTTATTACGGACAATCAAAATAAGCTACGAAGAGAAGACAGAGGACCTTATGGAAAAGCAGATGAAATGCTCCAAACTTATGGAGGACCTAAAAAACCAGATCATGTCGGGAAAACTGAAACCGGGGGATAAATTACCATCAGAAAATACACTTTCCAGAGATTATGAAATTAGCAGACAAACTGTAAGAAAAGCTCTTGAATTTTTACATAATGAAGGGTTCATCTATGCAGAACATGGTAAGGGAACTTTTTGCTCCGATATGATAAAACAACAGGGAGTTTCCAAGAATGTAGCAGTTGTAATGACGTATCTGTCTGACTATATTTTCCCATATGTAATCAGGGGAATTGATGAGATACTGGAAAAGGAAGAATATAGTATTATTCTGAAAAGTACTCATAATACAAGGCAACTGGAAGCCAAATGTCTGGAAGAACTGGTAAAGAAAAACATTGATGGTTTATTGATTGAGCCCAGTAAGAGTCAGATCGCATGCAAAAATAAGGAACTCTTTCATATGCTGGATGAATATCATGTTCCATATGTATTTATTCAGGGTATCTATCACGGAATGCAGGATAAACCCTATGTCCTATTGAATGACTGCAAAGGTGGATATATGATAACCAGACACTTGATTGAGAATGGGCATAAAAGGATTGTTGGGGTATTTAAGGCTGATGATATGCAGGGTCAGGAAAGACATAAAGGTTATGTGCAAGCATTACAGGAAGCAGGCATTATGTATGACCCGCAGCTTATTATATGGTATCACACGGAAGACAGACAAACACTTCCGTATGATATGGTCTGTGATTTGGTTGATAAAGAAGTATTTGATGCAATCGTATCTTATAATGATAAAATAGCTATGGAAGTCATACATGCACTGGAAGATAAAAACCTTAGTGTTCCGGATGACATATCTGTAACGGGATTTGATGATTCTGTATTCGGTAAAAACTTTAAAGTTCCCTTAACAACTATCAAGCATCCACAGGAGAAACTTGGCGAAGAGGCAGCAAGATTATTATTAAAGCTGATGAGAGGTTCCATCCTTGATTCACAAGAGATGCATATTTTAATGGAGCCGGAACTGGTATTGCGCGATTCTACTAAAAAAATAATATAGTATTGGACAAACGTATGAAAAAAAACAGGTCTTGGCATATTCGTTATGAAAAAAGGAATATAAAATTTTCTATTCGAAATAAAATATTAATGCTTTCGGCTAGTGCTGCATTACCGTTCTGTCTTTTGCTGATTTATCTTTTAATCTCAATGTCAAATTACAATAGTACATATGTAAAAATAGTAAATAATATGACGATAGCAAATAACTATAACCTTAATTTCAAAGAAGAAATGGATGAAAGTCTATATAAGATTGTTGTGGGATATGTTACCTTCGATAATATTTCAGAAGATAAAACTCTTAAAGATCCCTATGCTATGATAGGGGAACTGCGCAATGAATTTACAAAGTTAATGAATATTACAACAGAAGCTGAGAGCAAAGTATGGCTCCAAAGTCTATTAAGAAATATTGATACGTTAGAAAAAAGAGTAGATGATATCAAGGAAAGTACGATGACTGATGGAAAATATGATGAGAATATAGAAAAGTTGGATAACAATATCTATATTCTCACAGAATTGATTCAGGATGACATACAGTATTACATATATTATCAAATGCAAAGTATGGAAAAAGTAACAAATGAATTGAACAATCAGGTTAATGACTTTCTTGTTGTATGCAGAATTATGATAGCTGCTTTAATTATTATCGTAATGGTAATAACAGTTTTGATTGTTTCAGGTATTTTGCGTCCACTAAAGGAACTTTATCATGCGACTGAAAAGATGGCAGGGGGCGATTTTAATGCGCGGACTTGCATAGACACTCATGATGAAATTGCTGTACTTTCACAGGGATTTAACAATATGGCTGAAAATATACAGACCTTGTTTGGAAAGATCAAGGAGGATGAGAGAAAATTAAGGCGTGTGGATCTTCGTCTTTTACAGGAACAGATCAATCCTCATTTCCTTTATAATATTCTGGATACGATTGTCTGGCTGATTGAGGGAAATGAGACAGAAAAGGCAGTTGATATGGTAGTGACCTTATCTGACTTTTTCAGACTGGTACTGAGTAAAGGTAAGGAATTTATTTCAATTAAAGAGGAAGAACAACATATTAGCAGCTACTTGAAGATTCAGGAAATGCGATATCATGATATTTTAGAATATGATATCCAGATTGATCAGGTACTTTATGGATATCAAATATTGAAACTGACTTTGCAGCCAATTGTTGAGAATGCCCTATACCATGGGATAAAATATAAGAGAGCAAAGGGATATATACATATTAATGGGGAGAAGGAAGGAAATATAATTCGTCTGGTGGTCAGGGACAATGGAGTTGGAATGGATGAGGATGAATTGGAACAGATTAGGGAAGAAATCAGCCGTCCTTGCCAGGAAACAGAAAAGGGTTTTGGACTTGCTAATGTAAATGAACGTATTCGTATGTATTTTGGACCTGAATATGGTATGACAATTCATTCAGAAAAAGGAAAAGGAACAATTGTTGAAATTTTGATTCCGGCTATAAAAGTGGAAGAAAAGCAGGTTGAATAGAAGAAAGGTTCGGTGATTACAATAGACCTAATAATTAAAAGAAATATCCATACAATTGTATCCATACTGCTAATGCTTTTACTTTTCTCGGGCTGTGGCAAGCAATTTGAGACAGAGAAAACATCCGATATCTATACACCGGTAGATGATAACATGATTGTAGTGGGGGTATCACAGATTGGCAGTGAATCTGTATGGAGAACTGCTAACTCGACTTCAATTCAAAATGTTTTTACAAAGGAGAATGGGTATTTCTTAATCTTTGATAATGCAAGGCAAAAACAAGAAAATCAAATCAAAGCGATCAGAAGCTTTATATCACAACAGGTTGATTACATCGTTTTTTCCCCAATTACGGAGGACGGATGGGATACCGTGTTACAGGAAGCGAAGGATGCAGGAATTCCTGTAATTCTTATGGATCGTAAAGTGAATGTAAAGTATGAATCACTATATACAACCTGGGTAGGCTCTGATTTTGACGCAGAGGGAAAGAACGCCGGAAAATGGCTTTCTAATTACCTGGAGCAAAAGAACTTAAGCTCAGAAAATATTAATATTATTGTTTTGCAAGGAACAGAGGGCGCTACCGCTGTTATTGGAAGGACAAATGGATTTAACACTATAGCAAAAAAACATGATAATTGGAAGATATTAGAACAGTTAAATGCTGAATATACGACTGCAAAAGGTCGTGAAGTAATGGAGAAAATGTTAAAGAGGTATCCGGATATTGATGTAGTAGTTTCACAGAATGATGATATGACTTTTGGAGCATTGGAAGCAATTCAGGAGAAAGGATTAACAACCGGTATCGATGGTGATATTATTATCATTTCGTTCGATGCAGTTCGTTCTGCACTAGAAAAGGTAGAAGAAGGTATTATCAATGTTGACATTGAATGCAATCCGGCACAGGGAGAATACATTGAAAGAGTCATTCGGGATCTGGAAGAAGGTAAATCAGTGCAAAAATATTACTATGTTCCGGAAAAGGTGTTCACAAAGGAAAATGTCGGGGATTATATTGATAGTAGAACCTATTAATATGACAGGGGGATACAAAAATGTTAAAGGTTTTTTTAGTTGAAGATGAAACTGTAATCAGGGAAGGACTGCGCGACAAAATTCCATGGGAAGAGTATGGTTATAAGTTTGTTGGAGAGGCTGCAGACGGAGAAATTGCTCTGCCTTTAATTCGAAAAACAAGGCCGGATGTTCTTATCACGGATATTAAAATGCCTTTTATGGATGGATTATCTCTTAGCAAAATAGTCAGTGTTGAGTTTCCTAAGATGAGAATCCTTATAATCAGTGGATATGATGATTTCGATTATGCCAGACAGGCAATTGAAGTAGGTGTGGGACAATATTTATTAAAACCCATAACGAAACAAACTATGAGAAAAGCATTATTAGAACTGAAAGAAAAGATTGAACTGGATATGGAAAAGAATGATTATCAGGTTCAGTTTCAAAATGAGATGCATGAGTATGAGCAGTTTTCAAGAAGACACTTTTTTGAAAAAGTATTAGAAGGAGAACTGTCGGTTAAGGATATTTATGATGAAGCTGCAAAATTGTCAATAGAGATTACGGCTTCCTGTTATAATTTGCTTTTTTTCTATTTACAGGAAAAAAGTGCAGAGTTGTCAAGGGATGAGATGGAAAAATTTTCTAGAAAGCAAGATGAAATACTTCATTATTTCTTGCGAAATCCACAATATATATTATTTAGCTGGAATGTCAACTGCTATGGCGTACTGATTAAGTCTGAACAGTCACAGATGGCAGAATTTACAGAGCACTGCCTGGATAAAATAAAACAGATTTGCCTGCACGAGGAAGATTATCTGGAATGGTATGTTGCAGTGGGAAATCCAGTGGAGCGATTAAGCATGTTACCTGAATGCTATCAGACAGTTAATCATTATTTTGCATATCGTTTCATTACACCAAATTTACATATACTTACCGGTACTTCACTTTCAAATTATCTATCAACGCATGAAGAAAAAAATATTGAAAAAGTGGATTCCTCTAAAATGAATCAGGAAATTATTCGGGATTTTCTATCAAGAGGAAACAGCAGTGAAGTACATGATTTTGTAGAATCCTATCTGCGAGGCATTAAGGAAGCATTGCAATCCAGAATGTTTCGAGATTATGTGATACTAAATATAAGATTCACAACCATTGCTTATATAGAATCTATTGGAGCAACGGGGTTAGAAATTATGAGCAGTCAGGATATGAATATGAAACCGGCAGAGGTATTTGATTACTTTGTTGATATGCTGGAATCTGCTATCAGTATCCGAGATAAGGAAATTGATTATCAGAGCAGAAAGATGCTAAGACGTGCTTTAGAATATATAGAAGAGAATTATGATAAAGAGACATTGTCACTTAATAGTGTTGCTGGTCAGGTTAAGGTAAGCGCAAATTATTTCAGTGCCATTTTCAGCCAAAGTATGCAGAAAACATTTATAGAGTATGTAACCGGAAAAAGAATGGAGAAAGCCAAAAAATTACTTCGAAGTACAGATTATTCTTCCAACCAGATTGCAATGGAAGTTGGTTATAAAGATCCTCACTATTTCAGTTTTGTATTCAAAAAAACCCAAGGTTGCAGTCCAAGGGAATATCGTACCGGGAAAAAGGGATAGGTATAAAATGTGAGGAGCAAATAACTTATTCAATATTTTTCTTTGTGCTTTCTTTTAATATTAATTCCCAAGGGATTTCCTGTGAGATGACAGGAAATCCCTTTAATTTTTCTATCATTGTCATTGCTGCTTTATTCCCCATCTCGTGTGACTTATGAGAGAGTGTAGTGACAGTAAGCAAGTCAGAATTGCTTAAGTATGTGTTGTCAAAAGCGGCAATGGATATATCATCAGGCATTTGGTAACCTGTGGCGCTTAACTCCCTTATTAGCCAATATGCGATTTCATCATTGTAACAAACGACAGCAGTACATGATTTTAAAGATTCCCCCACAAATCGTTTCAGAAAATCGGTATTTTTATCCTTTTCCAGTCTATCCAATTCACATGAATGAAACCACCCTATTCTGTTATCTGGAACGGTAAGGTGAAAATCACGCATGGTTTCCATGAACCCCTGATATCTTTCAATTCCCTGTAGATCATCGGCTTTGAAAATTCCACCAATAGAGGTATGACCCATTTCTACCAGATGTTTAATAAGTATAGAGCTTCCATAATAATTTTCATCTTTTACATAGAGACATTCAGTTAAGGCAGGATAATAGCTAAAGAGAAAGATAACTGTGGTTCCTCGACTGATTAACTTACGATATAAATCCAAATTGGGGTTTGGAAGTGCACTTTTACAGCCTTCTACAATAATTCCACGTAAGGGTTTATTTAGAATTTCTAAAAGTATTTCCCGTTCGACATTAGTCTGGTTACCGGTAACAAAAATTTTATCTGAAAATCCATTTTGTGATAGAGTATTATGGATATCACTTAAAATACGTGGATAGATATATTCCTGATCAGAAGATATCAGTATTCCAATTAAATTTTTTGTGGAATCATCTAAAAGTCCGGTAATAAAAGAACCACTCCCATGTTTTTTTGTGATTAAACCTTCTTGTTCCAGCATGGATAAAGAAAGTCTGACTGTTTGACGACTGACTCTGTATTTTGAACAAATTTCGTTTTCAGTTGGTAATTTTTCAATTCCCTTTTCCATATATCTCTTTATTAACTCTTTTAAACGGTCTGCAAGCCATTTGTATTTAATAGCCATAATTTCGTAATCCTCTCAAATATTTTGGGATAAATATAAAAATCTATTTACAATCATTTCATGTATTATTTTTTATAAAAAAAAATAAAATAAAAAAACATAAAAGAGAATAAAAAATTCTCTTTTTAAATAATATTTATAAATCTGCACAAACAAAAAAATGAATTATTTTAACGATAAAAGGATAAAAAAGTGAGAGAAACATAAAAAATTAACATACATCAAAAGATTTTAAACTAACTTTTTCAAGTTGTACTTATTATTTATATTATAACATATAATTTGTATTGTAAATATCTCATAAACCTTTAAAACATAACATTTATAACATTGACTCAAAAAAACAGAGATGGTAACCTTGGATTACAGGGATAGGTAATCCCTAAACAACTATAAAAATTATATTATGGGAGGAAATGAAATGAAGAAAAGAGTATTGTCATTGTTATTAGCATCTTTATTAGTAGTAAGCCTAATGGGATGTGGTAGTGCAAAAGAAACAGCTGCACCTGCAGAACCAGAACAGAAAGAAGAAACAGTAGCAGCAGATACAGCAGCTCCAGCTGATACAGCAGATGCTGGTGCATTAATTAAGGTTGGTATTATTAATAATGATCCAAATGAATCTGGATACCGTACAGC
>CAZQTM010000002.1:22326-25897 GCA_964595855.1 uncultured Lachnospiraceae bacterium
GATATGGCTAAAGAAGGTGAAACAGCAGTTGCTTGGTTAAAGGGCCAGAATCTGAGTGAATACAACATTATCCATATTCAGGGTGTTATGGGTTCAGCAGCACAAAAAGGACGTTCAGGCGCAGTTGATGCAGCAGTTACTTCTGATGGATGGAAACTTGTTGTACAGCAGACAGCAGAGTGGAATGCTGAAAAAGCTCAGCAGATCGTTCAGTCTGTAATTGATTCAGGAGAAAAATTCAACGTAATTTATGCAGAAAATGATGATATGGCTAAAGGTGCTGTAGCAGCACTTGATAAAGCTAATATTTCACATGGTGTTGGTAAAGATGTCATCGTTATGGGTTATGATTGCAATAAGTGGGCATTAGAAGAACTTCTTAAACAGAATTGGAATTATGATGGTCAGTGTAATCCTTTCCAGGCTTCTTACATAGATGAAATCATCAAAACACTTCAAGGTGGTGGAACACTTTCAGAAAAAGTTATCATAATGGATGAAAAAGGCTTTGATGCTACTACAATCACACAGGATGATGTTGATAAATATGGTATTTAAGCATAATTAGAAGCTATATATCATGCTAAAAGGGCGCGGCGCAGCGTAAATGAAGATTAGTACGCTTGCCCGCCCTTTTTTACTAAAAAATATTTTAAGGAGTGAATACACTGGTGAAAGAAAAATCCATATTGGAAATGAGAAATATATATAAAAGCTTTCCCGGAGTACTTGCGTTACAGGGAGTGGATTTTTCACTTTGTACAGGTGAAATTCATGCTCTGATGGGTGAGAACGGTGCAGGAAAATCAACTTTGATTAAAGTGTTGACCGGAGTATACGAAAAAGATGAAGGTCAGATTTTCCTTAAGGGAATAGAAAAAGCGGTATCAATACGTTCACCGCAGGATGCACAAAAACTGGGAATTAGTACCGTGTATCAGGAAATAACATTATGCCCCAATCTTTCGGTTGCTGAAAATCTATATATTGGCAGAGCAAGTGGTATGTATCAAAACTGGAAGAAAATGAATGAGGATGCAGACAAAATTTTAAAATCTTTAGATATTCCGGTAAAAGCAACACAGCAACTATCAAGTTGTTCAATTGCTATTCAACAGATGGTAGCGATTGCACGTGCTGTTGATATGGACTGTAAGGTTCTTATTTTGGATGAACCAACATCTTCATTGGATGAACAGGAAGTTGAAAAACTCTTTGGATTAATGCGTGACTTAAAGGCAAGGGGAGTTGGAATTATCTTTGTTACACATTTCCTGGATCAGGTATATGAAGTATGCGATAAGATAACAGTTTTACGTGATGGAAAACTAGTGGGCGAATATGAAATCAAGGAACTTCCGCGTGTTAAGCTTGTTTCGAAGATGCTTGGCAAGGAATTGGATGATATATCAGAAATCCGAGATAAAAAAGCATCATTTAATAAGGATAAATCTGCCGTTCCCGTTTTTGAAGCAGATGGACTTTCAAGCAGTGCCGGAATAAAACCATTTAACTTCCACATTAATAAAGGTGAAGTAAACGGCTTTACAGGACTCCTTGGATCTGGAAGAAGTGAGTGTGTACGTGCCATTTTTGGTGCGGATAAAATATTGAGTGGCACCACTAAGATAAACGGAAAAAATAAAAAAATTACGAAACCAATTGATGCAATGAAGAGTGGTATTGCATATCTTCCGGAAGATCGTAAGGTTGATGGAATTGTTGGCGATCTTTCTGTACGTGAAAACATTATACTTGCATTACAAATTCTCAAAGGATTTTTTAGACCTTTTACAAAGGCAGAGGCAAATAAGTTTGCGGAAGAATATATCAAACTCTTAGATATAAAAACCGCTTCCGTGGACACTCCATTAAAATCACTTTCTGGTGGTAATCAACAAAAAGTAATACTTGCAAGGTGGTTACTTACTAATCCGGAGTATCTGATATTGGATGAACCTACACGTGGTATTGATGTTGGTACCAAGATTGAAATACAGAAATTAGTACTAAAACTTGCATCAGAAGGTATGAGCGTTACGTTCATTTCCTCTGAAACGGATGAAATGCTACGCACTTGTTCACGATTGGTTGTTATGAGAGACCGAAAAGTGGTAGGCGAGCTTTCAGGCGAAGATTTGACTCAGAATAAGATTATGAGTACAATTGCCGGAGGTGAAAAATAATGCAGAGTAGAGTTATGAATAAATCAAATATATCCGAATTTTTCGGCAAATTAGTAAGACAACAGATATTTATACCAATAGCTGCACTTTTACTACTAGCTGTTTTTAATTTGATTAGTGATCCTTCCTTCTATAAAATTACATTAGGTTATAACAGCGCAGGAGATCCGGTTTTGTCTGGTTATTTAATGACAATTATAGACTATGGTTCTGAGCTCGCAATTCTGGCAATCGGTATGACATTGGTTACCGCTGCTACTGGCGGTCAGGATATTAGTGTGGGTGCTGCAATTGCAATCAGTGGAAGTGTTGTACTTAGAGTCCTTTGTGGAACGGATTCAAGACCTGAAACGTTAAAAGCTCCGATTATTGTGGCATTTTTAGTAAGTTGCCTTGTAGCAATGCTGTTTGGTGCTTTTAATGGAACACTGGTTGCATATTTTAAAATCCAGCCCATGGTTGCAACACTTATTTTGTTTACAGCAGGGCGTTCCATAGCAGCTTGGATTAATAATAATGAACTTCCCATTATTAGTGATCAGTCTTTCAGCTATTTTGGGGGATTTATCCCGGGTATACCGATTCCAACTCCATTTTTTATTGCGTTGGCATGCATGATTGTAACTGCATTGGTATTACGGTTTACCAATCTCGGGTTATATACACAGGCAGTTGGTATCAATGAAAGTTCATCAAGACTGAATGGTCTTAATCCTACATTTGTAAAGTTCCTTACTTTTGTAATTTTAGGTTTATGTGTTGCAGTTGCCGCATTAATTAAAGTTAGTCGTCTTTCCTCCATTAATTATTCGGTAATTGCAAAAGACATAGAAATGGATGCTATTCTTGCAGTAGCTCTTGGAGGAAATCCTCTCAGTGGAGGAAAATTTAACATGACCGCTTCCATACTGGGTGCTTACGTTATTCAATTCCTTACAACTACGCTTTACAAGCTTAATGTTCAATCAGATGCACTATCGGCATATAAAGCAGTCGTTGTCATACTATTGGTTGTTTTAAGTACACCAATCGTTAGAGAATGGTTTGCATCTCTATTTAAAAAGTCAAAACTGCATACAAAGGAGGTCGGATAGTATGTCATTATTCAATAAATCTACAAAAGTAGAAAATAGAGGGTATGGTAAACTAAAAAATATATCCGATACCAACTTATTGTTGATGATAACAATAGTGGTTTTCTTTGCCATGTATGTTGGAGCAATTTTATTTCAGGGAAAAGGCTTTTTAAAACCGCAGACTTTCTTTAATATATTGAATGCAAATGCTGCACTTATCATAGTATCCTGTGGAATGAGTCTTGTCATGCTTACAGGAGGTATTGATATATCAGTCGGCGGAGTAGCAGCTTTAGTCAGTATGTGCTG
>CAZQTM010000002.1:25997-30341 GCA_964595855.1 uncultured Lachnospiraceae bacterium
GGACGACAGTTTTATGCAGTTGGTGGAAACAGCCAGAGTGCATTGATGCTTGGTATCAATGTAAAAAGAACGAAGTTCCTTTCTCATTTGTCTTGTGGTTTATTAGCAGGTATTGGTGGATTTGTTTATTTCCTACATGTTGGAAGTGGATCTGCATCGCATGCAAGTGGTATGGAGATGAGTGCAATAGCTTCCTCCATAATAGGTGGTACCATGTTAACAGGAGGTGTTGGCAATATTATTGGTACGTTCTTTGGAGTTCTTTCACTCAGTACCATACAAAATATTGTTTCATCAGCTGGTCTTGATCAGGCCTGGTGGACTGGAATTACAATTGCCGCCATGCTTTGCTTGTTCTTAGTTGTTCAAAGTATTGTTATGGCTCGTAAGAAAAAAACATCATAGAATATGAAATGAATGATGGGTTTCTGACAGTAAAGGTACTGTTTAGAAGGAGTACAGATGAAAAAAGAACGGTCTAAACTTAGTTTGTTTATGATAATCGTGACATTCTCATTAATTCCATTGGTATTATCCATTGCAATCATAAGTATCATTTCTTTAAACGTTACAAAAAATAATTTGGAAAAAGGAGTGCAGGATACGCTGTATATTGCTGCGAACAATCTTGCAAACTATTGTAACCAAAATGAAATAAATGCCATGAATGCAAGTGGATATTATGATTATCTTGATAGTCTAAAAGAACATGACATTGAAATGGCAATCATTGCAAAAGATATGCCTTGCGCCACCTCCATTAAAAATGAGAATGATTATAGAATTCGGGAAATTAATTTTAATGAAGACATGATTGCTGGTGGAGAAAATATAAAAAACGGTTATTATGATAAAAATGTTCTTATTGACGGTAAGACTTATTATGCATATTATATGCCAATCCAGGTAGATGATACAATAATAGCAATGGCTTTTGCAGGAGAACTCCAGGATAATGTGATTGGGGCGACTAATAGTATAATTACATATTTTGTTGGAATTGCCATTTTTCTTGTTGTACTATTTATGATTATAATTCTGATTTTCAGTAGAAACTTATCAAAGTCCTTTAGAATTGCAGGAAGAAACATTAATGCATTGTCAAAAGGAGAATTATGTAAACAAAAAGAACATACAAGTTCAGTTAAAGAAATGAGTAATCTTTTATTATTTACAAAAGTAATGCAGGAAACACTGTATGATACAATTGGAAAGGTAAAAGATGTATCACAAAGGTTAACCGAGAGCATTTGTGGTGTAACACAATTGAGTGATAACAGTGCAAACAGTGCGAACCTGATTACTTCATCGATTGATCAATTGTCACAGTCTGCTACTGCTATGGAAGATAATGTACAGAATATTAATATTCAGATGACAGAAATCGGAAACTGTGTAAACGATATTTATGAAAATGTAGAACATTTGTATAGCAGCAGCGAAAACATACTGCAGACCAATAATGAATCCAAAATCAGTATGAATGTTGTTATGGAAAATAGTAAAAAGTCTGTTGAGTCTGTAAATGATATTGCTACACAGATAAAACAAACAAATGACTCCATTACTGAAATTGACAAAGCAGTCGAACTCATCCTTACAATCGCGGAGCAGACAGATCTTTTGAGCCTGAATGCAACCATAGAGGCGGCCAGAGCAGGTGCACAGGGAAAAGGATTTGCGGTAGTAGCGGAAGAAATACGTAATCTATCACAACAAAGTGCTGATGGCGCTGAAATGATCAAAAACTTAGCAGGGACGATTACAGAAAAATCGAAAAAGTCTGTACAATTGGTGGATGAATTATATTCATTGATTTTAATAGAACAGGAAAGTGTATCAACTACACAATGTAAATATGAAAAACATAGCAATGATATCAACCAATCTGTGAGAGAAATCAAAGCAATTGCAGAGAAGACAGATAATTTGACGAAGTATAAGGAAAAAGTAATTGAGAGTGTAAGAGAATTAAGCATAATCAGTGAAAGAAATTCTGCTAGTAATCAAGAAGTAAATAGTAATGTTGGAAAAATAACGAGTGAAGTACAGTTGGTAAATGAGCATTGTGATAAAATGAATCAGATGTCAATGGAACTTAAGAGTGCAGTATCTTATTTTCACAATTAAGTGTTAATCCAAAAATAAATAATAGACAGAAATTAAAAAGGTAATCACAAAATGTGGTTACCTTTTTAATCTATTTATTATAGTATCGTAGCATTGCAATAAATACGGAGTAGAGAAGACTTAACGTTAAAAATGCATATAGAAAATGGTAAAGCAAAAAGGAAACGGTACGTGCGGCTTTTTCATTTATTAGATTCATACTAATTTCCATTAGATAAAATAATTTTTGAATTCCAATAGCCAAAAAGTAGATAAACGGAATTAGCATGGGAAGAAAATAACGACCTTGGGGCTGAAATTCCCATGTATAGGAATAATAGATAGCCAAAAAGGCTGGGATTATCATGGCAGCTACCATTGTCAGTGAAAATGCAATCTTTTGGTCTTTTCGATATTCAGACATAACATTTGCTTTTGCTGGAATCACTAAGCCAATCAGACTGGAGATAAACAAGTATTTGAAACTCATATAGATATAATGGTGTGTTGGTATTATCATTGGGCCAAACATTGCAATAAAACTTTTCCACACAAGGGTATAATAATCCGTACCAAAAATCATGGTAAGAACGGGAATTCCCAAACGTTTATAGGTATCTCTTGTATATGGGTTGTATTCTTCTCGACATGTAGCAGCAGCACAGACCTGCCTTGCATTAAGTGCAAGAAAATCACCATGATACAAAATAGCATTTCGAATAAACCACCAGGATATTCCAAGCAAAACAAAAATAATTACAATACTCCCTTTTTTATATAACATTTTATGATGATAGGAAGTTTTTAATTTGCCATCAGGAAATTCTTTCTTATAAAAGAATTGAAATAGAAACAGAAACATTGCACATAAGATTATACCGTAACAGTTGTAATACGAAAGTGCACATAAGATGATACCAATTGATAAGTGCAAACAAGTGGCGAAAGAATAGTTGTCCTTCATCCCCTTCAGTATTGCATAAATAATGATAGCAACTGACAGAAGTCCCATGGAATCTGTATTCACATATGTATGAATGAATACGTTTTGAGGCAGAAATACAATTGCTAAAGTAAATGCCCATGCAGTGTACTGATTATCAAATAATAGTTTTGACATTTTTCGTACATACCCAGCCATAATCAGACCAAAACAAATATTTACCATTCTTGAAACCAATACTTGGGTGGTTAGTGAAAGAGACAAAAAAGACAGGGCACGTAACAAATAACCATCAATTATGTATGTAAGAATTGGTTGAAATGCATAAGAACCACCATATCCAGCGATTAATACTGCAGGGTTGGTCCCAGCAGGGAGTCCTCCATGTTCCAATATGAACTGTACTATTTTATATCTGTTTATCTCATCTGGTCCATCACCAAAGGGTTGTATAACAGCAAAAGTCATCATGCAGATAAATGCTATCAAAAACATCATAACTGTAAAAATAAATTCTTTATTTAACTTTATTTTATTCATAAATTACTCCTCAAATACAATTCATTATGTAATATTTTTTTGCTATTTATAAGTAACGAACCTGTGCACAGTATAACAGAAAAAATGACATTTTGCACGTTTTCCTTTTGTCGAAAAACTTTTACAGAACATAGAAAATATGGTATGATAAACATAATTTGTAGAAACTGGAAGGTATTTCTTATTTCTATTTATGATACATCATGACGGAGGCACGGAATGCAGAAAGAGCCAGATTTTTATCAATTTAATACAGATAAAATTGAACGTTTTCTGAGTAAGTATGGAGAAGCAACAAATGTTTATATAGGTAGTTATGATAGGTATGGAGAAAAAATTACAGATTTTTCCTGCTCTGAAGAGGAAAGAGATTATATAAAGACAATTGTTCCGCAATCTTTTATAAAAGACATACTATCCAGGGTTATTACAAACGGGTTAGAAGACCAGGTAGTAGAAAATACTGCTGTAGAAAATGTTAAGGTTGCTGCAAGTGCTTTGAAATTAGACGGAAAATGCATGATCGTCTGGGTTTTCTTCGGAATTATGTCCGATGGAGAAAATAATAATGATGTTTTAGAAATACTATCGCGTAAAACATCATTTCCCCAGTTTTTAAATGCAATTGATGTTTTAAGAGATATTGGAACAGACAGATTACGTGCTCAGGCATATCTGGTCCAAACTGAGGAAGAAAAAAGAAAGACCATATATTCAGCCAAAGAAATGGAAGAAACACTTCATCGAGTAGA
>CAZQTM010000002.1:30441-32098 GCA_964595855.1 uncultured Lachnospiraceae bacterium
AGATTGCAGGATGAGAGACCGGAAATGCCAATATATGCAATTGTTGCTATGCCAATAACGATTGGAAATAGCACTAATATATATGCCTGCTACATTGAGAGAAAGCAAGAGCGGACATGGCAGATTGGAGAAATGCAGTTTTTAAGTGATGCTATCCGTGTACTGCAAAACATTTTAGAAAAGAGAATACAGAAAAATTCTTTGGCCAGCTCCTATGCATCATTAGAGCAGATACTAGAAAACGTAGGATGTGCAATTGTCGTAAAAAATCCTCAGGATAATGCCATATTATTTGAAAATCAAATTATGAAGAGAGTTTTTCGAAATGATAATATTAATCCGGAACTAGCAGCTATTTTGTCGGCAAAAGAGGATGAAAGAAATGAAATAGAATTTTTTGACATTAAGGATGAGACTTGGTATGAGATTCATCATAATAATATAAGCTGGGTAGATGGAAGACCAGTTGCCTTGTATGCAATTTATGATGTTACAGATAAGAAGAAATATCAGAGACGTATCGAACAACAGGCATATACTGATTTCCTGACCGGTCTGTACAACCGTCTGTGTTGCGAAAGGGATTTAGCAAGAATTATAGATGAGACAGAGAAATTGCATGAGACAGGTGCTTTATTATATCTTGATTTAGATGATTTTAAGCATATTAACGATGGACTTGGACATCAATATGGCGATGTGCTGCTAAAAGCTATCAGTAGCAGCTTAAGAAGAATTCATGGCATAGAGGATACGTGTTACCGGATGGGAGGGGATGAGTTTGTAATTATTATCCCACCTAAAAGTTATAGTTACTTTGAGACGATTATTGAAGATATTAAAGGGGTATTTGCAAAACCCTGGTTTTTAAAAGATGCAGATTATTACTGTACCATGAGTATGGGCATTGTGACATTCCCTGATGAAGGGCAAAGTGTTGAGGATTTGATAAAAAAGGCTGATATTGCAATGTACGAGGCCAAAAAAACAGGGAAAAATCGTGTTGCTAAGTACAATATTGAGAATCTATCTGTATCTAATAGACGTCTTGATATGGAAAAAAATATGAGAGATGCCACGGCAAATGGTTATAAGGAATTTATTATCTATTATCAGCCTATCATAGATATCCAGAAAAAAGGTTCCCCCTGTACAGGAGCAGAAGCCCTTATACGATGGGATAATGCAGAACTTGGGTTTATTAGCCCAGTAGATTTTATTCCTTTAGCAGAATATCTAGGTCTGATTAATCCAATTGGTGATTATGTGTTAAGAGAAGCATGTAAAACATGTAAATGTTGGAATGATAACGGGCATCCTGAATTTAAAGTCAATGTCAATTTATCAGTGGTTCAGTTATTACAAAATAATATAGTAGATATTGTTGAAAAGGCTATAAAGAGTACAGGAGTAAATCCTAGAAATCTCACCTTGGAGGTTACCGAAAGCCTCGCAATAAATGATATGGAACGTATGAAGGACATTATGTCTCATATTCGAAAACTGGGAGTAAGAATCGCCTTAGATGACTTTGGAACAGGATATTCATCACTTAATCACATACGTGAGATACCGTTAGATGTTATAAAAGTCGATCAGTCATTTGTCAGGGAACTGGTGGATGATGATTATTCCAAATCCTTTATTAAAATGGTTG
>CAZQTM010000003.1:0-30150 GCA_964595855.1 uncultured Lachnospiraceae bacterium
CTTTGAATTTTTCAGGGTTGGTTTATACTGTTTAGTTTTCAAGGTGCCGATTTTCATTTCTTCTGAAAATCGTGTACATAGTACATGGTGCTTAATAGCGATTTCTGTATTCAATTCGCTTTTGTTTTGTAATCACTTCCGTGACACGCAACTTGTTAATAATATCATGTGCATATCTGAAAGTCAATACCTTTTTTTCTTTTTTTTAAAGATTTTTCATCTTTACAAAAAGAATTCCACTCTGTCAGATCGCCTACCTGTTAGAAAAGGCTTTTCTTCCCGGGTGGAATTACATTATAGCACTGGTTTTTTGGACTTGTCAACGGGTTTTTTGTTGATTTTTCAAGCTTTTTGAGACAATTAACACAACTATACAAAATGTTGAAATGAGTGAAATTATTACCCCAAAATATAGTCCTCTGGGTATATATTTTATTTCTACAACATGCTCTCCCGGTTCAATCTGAACAGCCATTAACGCATCCAATACTTCTATTGTATTTGTCTCCTGATCATCTATATAAACCTTCCAGTCCTTTTCATATGGAATACTAAACATCAGATATGGGTACTCATTGGATATGGTGACTTCTCCTTTCAGATGCGAACTACTGATCTTCTCCGGAGACCATCCGTTAATTTTGGATTGTTCATACCAATTAATCAGGGCAGTTTGATTCTCATAATAGAAGAATGCCTGGTCTACCGTTAATGTATCTCCCGTCAGCAAAAGTCGTACCGGCAAAATATGACCCGGTTCATATCCTCCCAGATCCATAACGTCCCAGTTATAGGTGGAAAAATATTGTCCTCTATTGTCTTGACCATTGATAATCAGATCTGCTTGTTGCTGTTCAGGAGCTGTAAAGTATAAATAAACCAATTCTTTTCGGTCAATTGCCAGTTCATATTCGATATAAGCATCCTGATCCGGATCGATCTTCGTATATGTGGAGCCATCCAGCGTCAGGTTCTCTGTTTTAATCTCCTGTACATCGATCTTTTCATATATATGATTCTCTTTTGACAGAAAGCTGTCAGCAATCTCATTTTGAATTTCAAATACATCCTTCTGTTTCATATCTACATTCTGGATATCCTGCGTGATTCCAAAACCAAGAGGTAATACATATGGATTTTCGAAAACCCAGTACCTGTCTCCACTCATTATGATTGGATATGGTTTTCCATGCGCATCAAATTGAGAAAGCAGATATTTTACGCCCAGGAAGCAATCTGCAAATGTGGTACTTCCATCATTGTAGAAGGCCCAGTTCTTATTATTGCGAAACCCCATTTGACCAAGAAATTTCATCGTAACATTCTTCTGCGTGGAACTAAAATGTGACAGGCCATTAAAATTATGTGCCATTGCATCATTATGGGTACGTCTAAAATTCTTTTCCATTCTGTAAAATGTAGAATCCTGATCCTGAATCGCAGAAATACCTGCTTCTGCATATTTCAGATCTGCAAGATATTCTGAATGCTTACAGTCCGGATATTCTAAGATAGCATCATATTCATTAATTGCCACGTCTGTACATTGGAGGATCAGAAAGAGAATAAAAAATACATGAGTCCATCTCTTCTGATGCAGGTAGCCATAGGATACTGCCATAATCAGAATAAGTAAAACTAAATTAACCAAAAACACCTTCATATCAACAGCTGTACGTTTTGTAAAGAGTAAATACGCTGAATACAGTAGGAACACTACCAAAATGAATAGATAGTTTCCTATCTTGATTCCCTCTTCCTTTGCAAGGATCCAACCACGATAACCAAAATACAGCATAAGAAAACTGAAAATAAATGAATCTCGATAGGGAAAACCTATCGGCTCGCTCAATCCATGCCATACTAGATTGATTGCATATATTAGAAAGCTTCCAACCATAATCCCTATTAAAAATAAAGACAATACTTTTTCTCTGAGTGTTACTTTTTTGTGTGTAAAATAGATTAGGGTAAATAATACTGCCGTCAAGCCTGCATAGATCACCGGAAGTCCATCTGATAAATTTCCGTTAAAGGACATTGTATATGAGTTGGAAAATAAATCCCATAGATTGAATTTTCTACTAAGTATAAATGTTGTTACAGTAGAATCACTCTTTTCACCTAGTAGAGAGAAAACAGTGGGAATCAAGTCAAAGGCTGATAACCCTACCGATAAGATACCTGCAATGATAAAGGAAATGATATGATCCTTATACTCCTTTAATCTCTTGATCGTTTTCATTTCTACCAACAAATCATAGATGAAAAAGATAGCCGAAAACAGAGCAGCCATGTAACCCATATAATAACAGGTAATAATAGATAGTGCCAATGACAGTATTAAGAGCAATTTTCTTTTTGGTTCCTTAACGATTCGATGAACTCCCAATATTACCAACGGAAATAGCGCAATGTTAAAAAAATAATGGATACAATTCATATAGGACGCATACATTCCGATAAATGCATAGGCAGTTGAAAAGATCAGAGATGATTTATCATATTTAAACATGTTGTTTATTAAAATATTAAAGATCAGCCCGGCAAAACCTGCTTCCAAAACAACCCTAATCAATATACCGACCGGCATCATTTCCTTGGAGAAAAACAAAAGCAGCAGGTTGAACGGATCCTGTAGATAATATGCACAAAAACCTATGGCATCTCCGCCCAGACTTTTAGAGAACGTATAAAAGAAATCATTATCACCAAAAACAATGGATTTTAAATAATCATAATAATCCACAAACTGATATCTCAGATCTGCTACTAATATGGATCTATCTCCAAAGGGATATGTTCCCAACAGAATATAAACCGCAAGCATTAGCAATGCCGGTATCAGAAACGCTGCAATATAGCAGTATGCAAGTTTTTTTTGTTCGGCTATCTGTTTCATAGAAAGAATCCTCTTTCTTTACCTTAACACAATCTATAGTATATTTCTTTAAATAAAAAAATAATCTTTGAGAAAAGATTATTTTTCGATTGGAATAACGGAGAAGGAGGGATTTGAACCCTCGCGCCGGTCACCCGACCTACACCCTTAGCAGGGGCGCCTCTTCAGCCTCTTGAGTACTTCTCCATAGATACTGAATTCTTTATTTCACTATACAATTCTCGCCATATGACGCAAAAATTATTATACAAGAGGGTTAATACTTTGTCAAATTAATTTTAACTCCGGTGGTTCCTCCGATAATTGTTTATTATCTGATTCCTGTAACTTACCAGTGTTCTTTTTTTGTAGCAATATCAATATCACACAAAGAATCAATGACAGCAGAGAAAGAATCAAACCAATTTCTATTCCCCTTGGAACATAGATCATTTTAATCGTATGGATTCCTTCTGTAATCGGAACTGCCATTAATGCACTCAATACACGCTGTTGTTCTGTATGAACTCCATCTATATATATCTTCCAATCCGGTTCATATGGTATCGTAAAGAGCAGATTATCACTATTCTTGATTTCAACAGTTCCCTGAAGATGAGAATCAGATACCTTCTTCAGTTCTGCCGCTTCTAATAATGCGTGATCAGACATCTTAATTAATGCATCATTGTCCTCATAGTAAAAATATGCATTACCCAATGTCAATGTGTCTCCCTTGGCGTACAGCTTTACCGAAACGATATCTCCTTCATTAAAAGATCCGATCTCAACAATATCCCATTTTGTATCAGTGAAATAGTTACCAAACCAGAAGTCATTGACTGTAATTTCTGCTGCTTGTGGTCCTGGTGCTTCAAAAAACAGATATACCGGATTATGGCTTGTGATCTTCAACTGATAGTCAATGAAAGCCTCTTCATTCTGTACTTCCTTTGTATAGGTTGTATATTCTTCTACATTGCTCTCCTGCAGGTTCTCAAATTGCAGAGAATTCTGTTGAACCTCTGTAAATATTGCATCGTTCTGACCATTGATCCTATTTGCAATTTCATTTTGTATGACAAAAGAATTCTTCTCATTCATATCTACGGACGCAATCGTTTGATTCACACCAAATGCAAAGGGCAGTGCATGTGTATTTTGAAATATATATTTCTCATTTTCCTGATGGATCAGATCATATGGTTTCCCTGTTGCATCAAATTGTGAGATATAGTATTTCACACCTAACAAGCAATCGGCAAAAGCGGTTCCACCCTCATCATAATAAGCCCACAGACCAAAATTACGAAATCCCATCTTCTCCATAAAGGTTTTCACATAATCCTTTTCACAGGAACTGGAATGTGACAATCCTCGATAGTTAAACTGCATCGAATCATTATGAGTTCTCTGAAAATTCTTTTCCATGCGATAAAGAGAAGTATCTCTTTCCTTTACATATTCAATCAATGGTGTTGTCTGACTGATATATTCACTATACTCTTGCATCGGTACGTAATCCGTATACTGCTTAACGGATGATATGGCATTTGAGGATAAGTCTACAACCTGTACTGCCAGTATCAAAAGAAACCAGATATTCTGCGACCACTGACGATGAGAAGCAATATAAGCAATCAAAATGATCAAAATGAGTAAAACAGAATCAAAAACAATACTTCGAAAGACAATTGCACTTCTGTTTGTGAAAAACAGATATATAGAATATGAAATAAATATCGCTGCAACAATATAATACTCTTTCATCCTTTGTTGAGTACCGATTGTTATCAGTCCTCGGTATGCTATCATCAACAGCAAAAAGCTGAAACAAAAAGCATTTCTGTATGGAAATCCTACCGGATCATTGAAGCCATGCCATATTACATCAATTGTGTGAAGATAGAAACACATCAATATAATACCCATAAATAGAAGTGTTATGATTTTTTCTCTGATTTTAATATTTTGATTTAAAAAATAGAACAATAGAAATACTACTGTTACAAATCCCACGTAGATAAAGGGTAGATTATCATTTGAGGTATTTCCGTCATACATATTAGTATATAACTTAGAAAAAGCATTGATCATGTGAAAATTTCGATAAAACGAAAGAGTTGCTCCAGAAGGTACACTTTTCTGACCTTGCAGAGAAAACACCGTTGGAATCAAATCAAATGCTGTCAATAGTACACCTAACAATGATGCTGTGATAAAAGTGACAATCTGTTTTCCATACTCCTTCACTTTTTTCAATTGCTCAGTTCTGGAGATTAACAAATAAACAAAGAATAATGCAGAAAATAAACACACCATGTAACCAATGTAATAATTACTTAGGATTGATAATGCAAGTGTTAATGTATATAACCACCATTTTCTCGTATTATTTAGTAAATTATGAATCCCCAACATAACAAGCGGAAGTAAAATAATATTACAGAAATAAATCGGAAGTGTGATATACGCAAACACATAACCCATAAACGCATATGCTAACGAAAATAGTAATGACATCCTTGATGGAATATTTGTTTTATTCAGATACACACAAAATGTAAATGAACTGCAAGCCACCTGTAATATAATCATGATCCAGATGCCAAGAGGCAAAATGTGATTCGGAAACAGTAAAAGAATGAAAAGAAATGGGTTCTGTAAATAATACGCACTAAACCCAACCATATCCCCACCAAGATTTTTACTGAAAGTATAGATCAGGTTATTCTCTCCTGTGACAATTGTTTTAAAGTAAGCAAAATAATCATTAAACTGCTTACTCATATCAGCAACTAAGATCGTTCTCTCGCCAAACGGATACATTCCCAATATAACAGAAATCACAATCATCATAATGATTGGCAATATCAATGATAGTACATACAGCAATGCAATTTGTTTCTTTGAACTATTATCCTGCATGAAAAAACCTCAAATTCTCAGTTTTCGTATTTTAAAATGGTTTCATGAATCTTTTCTCTCACCATTTTTGCTATTTCGACAGATCTCATCCCTTGATACTCCTCATAAGGAATAGGAGGGAGATAATGTACCTGAACAGTTACCGGCTGCGTCGTATTTTCATCAAATGGTTTATACGAATCAATCAATGCGACCGGTACAATCGGACATTTTGCATTCATTGCGGCTTTAAAGCTACCGCCTTTAAATTCCAAGAGCTCATTTTTATTTCTGGTTCGTGTTCCTTCGGCAAATATAACGTAGTTTCTGCCTGCTTTGACTTCCTCTGTCATCTGATTGATGACCTTCAAACCCTGTCTAATATCATCTCGATCAATCAACTGACCCTGTAGACATCGAACAACCTGTTTTAACAGGATAATATTACCGGCCTCTTTTTTCATTACAACACCAAACGGATTGGGACAACTTTCTATTAATCCTAAGACATCATAAAGTCCCTGATGGTTCGGAAACATAATAAATCCATTTTGTTTCGGTATATTTTCCAACCCATAAGCAGCAATTGTAACTCGTCCGGCTCTATTTGCCAGAACAGTAGTTCTTCTTACAACTGCATATCTCTGTTCTTCTGTATACTTGTCATGTTTTCCGTACCAGTCGATTTTTATCAGATAAAAGACAGCCCGAAAAAACATGTGAAAAACCATACGAGCAATTCTCATTTTTGATACTCCTTGATTGCTGTTTCATATAGATCATTTCCCTTGGAATCAATCACTACAATTACAGGAAAATTCTCTACCCACAATTCACGTATTGCCTCCGTTCCAAGATCATCATATGCGATGACTGTGGATTTCACGATTTTCTGTGATAATAAAGCTCCAGCTCCTCCAACAGCAGCAAAATATACAGCTCCATTTCTCATAATCGCTTCTTTAACCTCTTGCGACCGTTTTCCTTTTCCGATCATACCCTTTTGTCCTAAATCCAACAGAGTAGGAGCATATTTATCCATTCTGCTTGCTGTAGTAGGACCGGCTGATCCGATCGGTCGACCTTCTCTTGCAGGAGACGGTCCCATATAATAGATAATATTATGATCCAGATCTAACGGTAGCTGCTGTCCGGCTTCAATTGCTTCAAACATTCTTTTATGTGCAGCATCTCTGGCTGTATAGATTTTTCCGGTAATATATACATAATCGCCTGCTCTTAGCCTGCCGGCATCATCATCCGAAATAGGTGCTTTGATATATTGATCCATATTATATGCTCCTTACTGCATGTCGGTTTACATGACAACAAATATTCACTGCTACCGGTAGACCTGCGATGTGTGTTGCATAAGTATTAATATTTACTGCAAGTGCTGTTGTTAATCCGCCTAGACCTCCCGGACCGATTCCCAGTCGATTGATCTTCTCTAACAACTCCTTTTCCAATTCAGCGATATACTCAATGTCTGAATGGGAGCCTGCTTCTCTGGTAAGTGCCTTTTTTGCCATAAGCGCACACTTCTCAAAGGTGCCACCTATTCCGACTCCGACTACCATCGGTGGACAAGCATTGGGGCCGGCATCCTTGACTGCTGTCATAATGGCGTTTTTTACTCCCTCTATCCCGTCTGCAGGTTTTAGCATGAAGACTCGACTCATATTTTCACTTCCAAATCCTTTTGGAGCAACTGTGATCTTAACTTGATCTCCTGGTACAATTTCAAAATAAATCACTGCAGGAGTATTATCATTTGTGTTCTTTCGTATAATAGGATCTCCAACAACAGATTTTCGAAGAAACCCTTCTATATAACCTCTCCTGACTCCTTCATTAACAGCGTCTTCTATTGAGCCTCCTTCGAAATGAACCTCTTGTCCTACTTCCATGAAAATAACAGCCATTCCGGTATCCTGACAGATCGGTATCATATCCTGACCTGCTATTTTCAGATTATCCTGAAGTTGATCTAATATCTGTCTTCCAAGTGGTGAAGTCTCCGTTTCAACTGCATTTTTCAAGACAATATCCATATCATTGGACAGATAATGGTTTGCTTCAATGCACATTTCCTTTATTACTTCCGTTATTTCTGCGATATTAATCGTTCTCATTCGATACCTCATTTCCAAATATCACTTACAATGTTCAAAAAGGATTGCAAATGTGACTTACAATCCTTTTCTACTATTTATTCGTCCTCGTTTGTATCCGCATCCTCAAGCTCTTCATCAGGAAGTGTTACCTCGTCATGAACAATTACTCGGATTCTCTCAGATTCCGGAATATCCTCCATGGCATCCTCTACATTCCCAAACTCCTGATTTCCGTCCGATACTTTTTCTCGAACCTTGGCGATCTTGGCTACCGTAATTCCTTCTTCAAGATTGATCATTTTCACTCCGGAAGTAATCCGTCCCAAAATCGAAATGTCATCCATACGCAGCTGTATGATAATACCTTCATTTGTAATCATCATAATCTCATGGTCATCATTGACTGCTTTGACACCTACTACATATCCTGTCTTCTCCATGATCTTATAACATTTTACACCCTTACCGCCACGATGCTGAACAGAAAATTCATTGAGGAAGGTACGTTTTCCATAACCATGTTCAGAAACAATCAGTAGAGAATCGCCCTGATGATCTAGCTGCATACCAACTATTTCATCGTTATCTGCGAGATTCATACCGATTACTCCCATCGATGTTCTGCCAGTCGCTCTCACATCTGTTTCTTTAAAGCGAATACACATACCAAATCTCGTAATCAGGAATATTTCCGTATTTTCGTCTGTCTGTTTTACTTCAATCAGTTCATCGTCCTCTCGCAGATTAATTGCAGCAAGACCATTTTTACGAACATTACTGAACTCCGTCAGACGAGTTTTCTTTACAATACCCTTTTTTGTAACCATAAATAGATTTTTATTATCGTCATAATCCTTAATTGGTATAATAGCTGTAATCTTTTCCTGAGGATTTAACTGTAGCAGATTTACAATCGCTGTACCTCTTGCAGTTCTGCCTGCTTCCGGAATCTCATAGGCCTTCAATCGATAAGTGCGTCCCATATTGGTAAAGAACATTACATAATGATGAGTTGTTGTCATCAAAAGATCTTCAATGTAATCCTCATCTAAGGTTTGCATTCCCTTGATTCCCTTACCACCTCGATGCTGACTTCTGAAATTATCAACTGTCATACGCTTGATATAACCAAGACTTGTCATTGCTATGACAGTATTATCCCTAGGAATCATATCTTCCATGGAAATATCAAATTCATCAAAACCAATCTTCGTTCTTCTGTCATCACCATATTTATCAGCGATCATAGAAATTTCTTCACGTATTACTGTCAATAACTTCTTTTCATCAGCCAAGATTGCTTTTAAATTTTCAATGGTCTTCATTAACTCCGCATACTCTGCTTCGATCTTCTCTCTTTCGAGACCTGTCAGAGCACGCAGTCTCATATCAACAATGGCCTGTGCCTGTGCTTCTGATAAACTGAATCTTTGCATTAATTCCGTTTTTGCTTCTGCAACATTGGCACTGCCGCGAATGATCTTAATAACTTCGTCAATATTATCAAGAGCGATCAATAATCCTTGTAAAATGTGTGCTCTCTCTTCAGCCTTATTCAGATCATATTTGGTACGTCTGGTTACTACTTCCTTTTGATGTGCAAGATAATGACCCAGCATTTCATAGAGATTCATAACACATGGCTCGTTATTTACCAAAGCCAGCATAATGACACCAAATGTATCCTGTAACTGTGTATGCTTATATAATTGATTCAGTACAACATTAGAGTTGGCATCACGGCGTAATTCAACAACAATACGCATACCATCTCTGTCAGACTCATCACGCAGATCTGTGATTCCATCGATCTTTTTATCTTTGACAAGTTCTGCAATCTTTTCAATCAAACGAGCTTTATTGACCATATATGGAAGTTCCGATATGATGATCCGGCTCTTGCCGTTTGACATCGTTTCAATGTCCGTTACACCACGAACTCTGATTTTTGCACGACCGGTACGATATGCTTCTTCGATACCACGTGTTCCGAGAATCACACCACCTGTCGGAAAATCCGGTCCCTTAACAATATCAAGTAATTCCTCAATATCCGTATTTCTGTCTTCTAAAATATGATTATCAATGATCTTTACAACTGCTTGAATCACCTCTCGCAGATTATGCGGAGGAATATTGGTAGCCATACCGACTGCAATACCTGTTGTACCATTTACAAGCAAGTTAGGAAATCTACTTGGTAATACAACAGGTTCCTTTTCGGTTTCATCAAAGTTGGGAATAAAATCAACGGTATCCTTATTGATATCAGCTAACATTTCCATGGAAATCTTACTGAGTCTTGCTTCTGTATAACGCATGGCAGCTGCTCCGTCACCATCAACGGAACCAAAATTACCATGACCGTCTACCAGTATACTTCTCATAGACCATGGTTGTGCCATATTAACAAGAGCTCCATAAATAGAACTGTCTCCATGAGGATGATATTTACCCATTGTATCACCGACAATTCTGGCACACTTTCTATGTGGCTTGTCGGGACCATTATTCAATTCGATCATGGAATATAAAACTCGACGTTGAACCGGCTTTAATCCATCTCTTACATCAGGTAATGCCCTGGCCGCAATTACACTCATGGCATAATCGATATAAGAGGTCTCCATCGTTTTCTTTAGATCAATTTCATGAACCTTATCAAAGATTTGATCATCCATTGCTTTTCCCCTTACTTTAACTAAATATCAAGATTTCTGACATATTTTGCATTTTCTTCTATAAACTCACGTCTTGGTTCAACCTTATCACCCATCAGTGTTGTAAAGGTCAAATCAATTTCGGAACTTGTTTCATCATCCATGGTAACACGCAACAAGATTCGTTTTTCTGGATCCATAGTTGTTTCCCATAATTGCTCTGCATCCATCTCTCCCAAACCTTTGTATCGCTGAATCTTATTGTTTTGATCACGTCCAACCTCAGCAAGAATTTTATTTAACTCATCATCACTATATGCGTACCATACCTTTTTATTTTTCTCCAGCTTATACAGAGGTGGCTGAGCAAGATATACATGTCCTTCTTTGATTAGTCCCGGCATAAACCGATACAAAAATGTTAAGAGTAATGTGGAAATATGAGCTCCATCTACATCTGCATCCGTCATAATAATAATTTTATGATAACGAAGTTTACTAATATCAAAATCGTCATGAATACCGGTACCAAATGCTGTAATCATTGCTTTGATTTCTTCATTGGCATATATTCTGTCTAGTCTGGCTTTTTCAACATTTAATATTTTACCACGAAGTGGTAAAATTGCCTGAGTATTTCTGCTTCTTGCAGTTTTAGCAGAACCACCGGCAGAATCACCCTCTACTATATATATTTCACAGTTTTTTGGATCTTTGTCAGAACAGTCAGCAAGTTTACCCGGCAATGACATTCCTTCCAGAGCAGTTTTTCTTCTGGTTAGGTCTCTTGCTTTTCTTGCAGCTTCTCTTGCACGCTGTGCAAGCAATGACTTTTCACAAATCATTTTTGCAATAGTTGGATTCTGTTCCAGATAATAAGTCAACTGTTCACTGACAATTGCATCTACTGCACCTCTTGCTTCACTATTTCCAAGTTTTTGTTTTGTCTGACCTTCAAACTGAGGATCCTCAATCTTGATGCTGACAATTGCAGTTAATCCTTCTCTGATATCATCACCGGAAAGATTAGGCTCCGAATCCTTTAATATTTTCATTGTTCTTGCATAATCATTAAAGGTTTTTGTAATTGCATTACGATATCCTGTCAGATGTGTTCCACCTTCAGGAGTTGTTATATTATTGACAAAACTAAAAACACTTTCATTATAAGAATCATTATGCTGCATTGCTACTTCGACATAGATATTATCTTTTTTGCCTTCAAAGTAAAGGACGTCATTATAAAGGGGAGTTTTACTTTTATTCAGATATGTAACAAACTCCTTAATACCACCTGCATAATGAAACTCTTTTTCCTTTGGATCTTCTTCTCTGGTATCCTTTAATATAATTCTCAGGTTCTTAGTTAAAAATGCCATTTCACGCAGTCTTTGTTTTAATACATCAAAATCATAGACTGTTTCTTCAAAAATAGTATCATCCGGTAAAAAAGTAACCATAGTTCCGGTTTTATCAACCGGGCATTCTCCAATTACTTCAAGCTTTTGAACAACATGACCTTTTTCATAACGTTGTTTGTAGATCTTTCCTTCAGAAAAGATCTGAACCTCCAGCCAATTTGAAAGGGCATTTACAACAGATGCACCAACACCGTGAAGTCCACCAGATACCTTATATCCTCCACCGCCAAACTTACCGCCGGCATGCAATATGGTAAATACAACTTCAACTGCCGGAATTCCGGCTTTGTGATTGATACCAATTGGAATACCTCTACCGTTATCGATAACTGTGATGGAATTATCAGGATTGATTGTTACACTGATCGTATCGCAATATCCAGCTAATGCTTCATCCACAGAATTATCCACAATCTCATATACCAAATGATGTAATCCTCTCGATGATGTACTTCCGATATACATACCCGGTCTTTTTCTGACTGCTTCTAATCCTTCTAATATTTGTATTTGGTCTGCTCCGTACTCAACACCCATGAGTTTACCTCCAAATGAATCATTCATGATTCTAATTTTCACTTATAATTTTACCATCAACAACCTTAAATACTTTATTTACATGTATTCTGTTATTAATAAATTCATCTAATCCGGTACAGGTTATGATTGTTTGAATATCACCAATACTATTTAATAAATAGTTTTGACGATAACTGTCAAGTTCAGACAATACATCATCTAGTAATAAAATAGGAGAACTACCGGTTATATTTTTAACAAGTTCTATTTCCGATAATTTTAAAGAAAGAGCAACTGTCCTCTGTTGTCCCTGTGATCCAAATTTCTTAACATCAATTTGATCAATCATAAAAATAAAATCATCTCTATGTGGACCAACTGAAGTTAATTTATATCTGATATCCTTATCTCTGGCGGCCATCATTGCATTCTCATAATCTTTAGGTTCAATATTTGGATCATATTTGATAACAAGATTTCTGCTATCTCCTGAAAGTTTTTGATGTATATTATTAATGATTTCATTTAACTGATCTACAAATACTAATCTTCTCTCTATAATCTTACTACCAAGAGAAATTAACTGATTATCCCATATATCCAAAGTATCTCTTAATTCAGGATGTATCCAAATATCTTTTAGTAAAGTATTTCTTTGATTTACAATTTTATTGTAATTTGTAAGATTTGAAAGATAGACTTTATCCAATTGGCACAATTCCATATCAATAAATCTACGGCGATCACTTGGACTATTTTTAATAATTGATAAATCTTCCGGTGAAAATAAAATAATATTTACTATTCCAAGTAAATCACCGGCTTTTTTTATATGATTTCCATTAATAGCGATTGCTTTTGATTTACTACTTCTCAAGTGCATATCAATTTTATAATCAATACTGTTTTTTAATACATAACCTCTGATATGAGCTTCATTTTGATTAAAATGAATTACATCCTTATCTTTACTGCCTTTATGGGATTTTGTAGTTCCTAGATAGTATATTGATTCTAATATATTAGTTTTTCCCTGAGCATTATTTCCATACAAAATATTGATACCTTCATCAAATTCAATTTCCATATGCTCGTAATTTCTGTAATTATCAAGTTGTAAAGATTTAATAATCATTCATTTTCAATCCTTATCGAATTATTATCATATTCAACTATATCTCCTGGACGAATTTTCTTTCCTCTTTGAATTTCTACTTCATAATTTACCTTAACCTGACCATCTTGTATTACAATTTTAGCTTCTACACCGGAATCTACAAGTCCCGCCAATTTCAAAACTTGTCCAAGTTTTATATAATCATCTTTTATTTTAACAGAATTCATAAAATATAACTCCTTCTCGGAACATGTGATTCATTTTAATTAATTTACGCTATTAAAGTTCAGAGGTAATATAAGATATATATAGTTTTCATTATCATCCTTTATAAAACAAGGAGCTTTTGGATTAACCATATATACATTAATTTCTTCATCATCAATAACCCTTAAGGCATCTATTAAGAATTTTGGATTAAAGCCTATTAATATATCTTTTCCTTGTTTATCAATATCAATTTCTTCATTTAAGGAACCAACAGTTGAATTCATTTTTAATTCCATTTTAAGATCAGCAATATTAATAATTATAGGTTTTTTATCTCCTTCTTTAATTAATAAAGATGCTCGATCAATACAATTATAGAATTCCTTTTTATTAATCTTTATTTTAGTTTCATAATCATTTGAAAGCATTTGATTAATTTTAAAGTACTCGCCTTCTATCAAACGAGAAACAACTACTGTTTTATTAAATTCAAATACAATATGTTTACCTGTGAAGAATATTTCTACATCCTGATCCATTTCACCTGATAAAATCTTACTTATTTCATTTAATGTTTTACCTGGTACAACCACCTTATGATCTTCGTAAGAATTTTTAAGCTCTATTTTACGAATGGAAATCCTATATCCATCTAATGAAACAACCTTTAATATATTCTCATTGATTTCAAATAATTCACCTGTCATTAATTTATTATTTTCATTATCAGAGATAGAAAATATAGTTTGTCTGATTAATTCTTTTAGAGTAAATTGTGATAATATCACTCCATTATTCTTTTCTACTTCAGGAAGATAAGAAAAATCTTCACCTGATTTACCAATAATATTAAATTTAGATTTTTCACAAGTAATAGTTACTTTATAATTATTATCAACCTCAATTGTAATATCATTATCAGGAAGCTTTCTAACAATCTCAAGAAAAATTTTAGCATCTATTGCAACTGTACCTTTTTCAATGATTTGTCCATCTATGATTGTTTCTATACCTAATTCCATGTCATTAGCTGTTAATTTAATTGTATCATCATAAGCTTGAATTAGTATACATTCCAAAATGGACATAGTTGTTTTTGATGGAACTGCTTTAGAAACAATATTAACTCCATTTAAAAGGTTAGGTTTTGAACAAATCATTTTCATGTGTATAAATCCTCCATTCGCTATTAAGTAAATAAATAATAAAAGAATTAGTAATAGTCATAGTAATAGATGTGAATAAGTGTATAAACCGGTTTCTATTAATAAAATAGAAGCATTTAGAAAAGTATAAGTGTGTTAAAAACAATATAATAAAAAAATATAACTAATGACTTATAAACATAGTAAATATATTACAAGTTATATAAACATCATAAAATGTTAATATCAACATATTGATGTGTATAAATCATGTATCAACTAGGATTTATTTTTTTAAGGATTGCATCAATAGTTGCTTTCATTGAAGGATTGGTTTCTAATTCTGCCAATACCTTTTTTTGTCCGTGTATGATAGTAGTATGATCTTTTTTTCCAAGTAGTTTAGCAACAGCTGTTAAGGGTGTATCGGTTAACTCTCTGATTAGATACATAGAAATCTGTCTTGGAATTACAACTTCTGTGTTTCTCTTTTTTGATAAAATATCAGATGGCTGTATATTAAAATGATCTGCAACAACATCGATGATAAATTGTGGAGTAATTCTCTTTGGAAGATTAGGAGAAATAATATCTTTTAATGCTTCCTCTGCTAATTCCATATTGATTTCTCTATTTTCCAAATTAGAAAATGCAATCAATTTATTAAGAGCACCTTCTAATTCTCTAATATTTGATTTTACGTTATTTGCAATATACTTAATTATTTCATCATCAATCTCATAGCCATCCATTTCTTCTTTTTTTCGAAGTATAGCCATTCTGGTTTCATAATCAGGAGATTGAATATCAGCTATCAAACCCCATTCAAATCTTGAACGAAGTCTTTCTTCAAGTGTCTCCATATCTTTAGGAGGCCTGTCTGATGAAAGAATAATCTGCTTTTTTTCACCATGAAGCTGATTAAATGTATGAAAGAACTCTTCCTGAGTACTTTCTTTTCCTATAATAAACTGAACATCATCTAAAAGCAAAACGTCAACATTTCTATATTTTTCTCTGAATTTAGACATCGCAGTTGGAGAATTATTACCAATTCTGATTGTTTCAATAACTTCATTTGTAAATGTCTCAGAGGTAACATATAAAACCTTTGCATTAGGATTATTATTAATAATAAAATGTGCAATGGAATGCATTAAATGTGTTTTACCAAGACCTACACCACCATATAAAAATAAAGGATTATAAATCTCTCCTGGAGATTCGGCTACTGCAAGAGCAGCGGAATGTGCAAATTTATTATTACCTCCTACTACAAATGTATCAAATGTATATTTTGAATTAAGATTTGCTTTTTCACATTCAGGATTAACTTCAAATCTTGTTGAACCTTTTGTCCTGTTACTGTTATTAATATCTTTTTCTAAAACAAACTCAACTTCATAGACCTTATGCATCGTTTCAGCAATGGCTACTTTAAAAGGAAGAGAATATTTATTACAAATGTATTTTAGGGAATGCTCTTGATCAGATGGTATTGCAATAATAACACAGTCATCTTCTATGCTGTGTAATTTAAGAGGAAGAATCCAGGTATTATAAGAAATATCAGTAAGATCATGTTCCTTTCTGAGTGATTCTTTTATTTCATCCCATTTTTTATCAAAGACTTCCATTGCAAATTCTCCCAACATAAAAATCTATCCTTTTCTATATTAAACTAAATTTATAAAAGTTTCAACGTTTTATTAATTACATAAAATTACATATATTAGTGAAATAGTTTACATATTATTTGAATAGTATGTGGTTATGTGAATGATGTAAATAAATGTATATACACATAAAAATAATTGAATTATAGCGATTTATATAATTTTATACTTATCATATTAACATTAAAAAAATGATTTATCCACAAGATATTCACATTATGTGGATATAATTATGTCAATTAAAAGGTTATATCAAAACACAATATCTTGTACTTGACGGAAAAGAACTAATTGAATATAATTGAAATGATGTTTTCTGGCATGTAAAGATTATATATGAGTCATTTAATAATAGAAGGAGGTGCCTAACTATGAAGATGACATTTCAACCTAAAAAGAGATCAAGAGCTAAAGTTCACGGATTCAGAGCAAGAATGAGTACTCCGGGCGGAAGAAAAGTTTTAGCTTCCAGAAGATTAAAAGGAAGAAAACAATTATCAGCATAGACCGCGTAAAGTGGTCTATTTTTCTCTTACCTTATTTGAAAGAGGTATAGCATGCTTTTTTCCGAATCATTAAAAAGTAATATCGATTTCCAATATCTATATAAGAATGGTAAATCCAAAGCAAATCGTTATTTGGTAATGTATCAGTCAGAAAACAGTATAGGAAAGAACAGAATCGGAATCTCTGTCAGTAAAAAAGTCGGAAACAGTGTTGTAAGACATCGATTGACCAGACTGATCAGAGAAAGTTACAGACTACACGAAAATATGTTTAATAGTGGTTTAGACATAGTAGTCATCGTTCGTACTACAGCAAAAGATGCTACATATCACGATATTGAAAGTGCACTCTTACATTTGGGAAAATTACACCGTATATTAAAATGAAAAAAATATTGATATTTATCATAAAATTCTATCAAAAATATATATCCGGTCTAAAAAGTACAAAATGTCCTTATATTCCTAGCTGCTCTCAATATGGATTAGAAGCAGTTGAGAAATACGGTGCTTTCAAAGGTGGATTGCTTGCAATGTGGAGAATCATTCGCTGCAATCCTTTTTCTAAGGGAGGATATGATCCCGTTCCTTAATTAAACTCATTTGCTGCAGACATCATTTCAAGGAGGATATTAACTTGGTTAATATATTATTGTCACAAAACAGTGGTGCAATATTAGGACCAATTGCCAGATTGCTTGGTATATTGATGGATTTTATATTCAATGTATTGGATAAAATAGGTATTCCAAATACTGGTTTAGCAATTATTTTATTTACATTAGTTATTTATATTTGTTTGATGCCTTTAACAATCAAACAACAGAAATTTTCTAAATTATCAGCAAAAATGAATCCTGAATTGCAGGCTGTTCAAGCAAAGTATAAGAATAAAAAAGACAACGATTCTATGATGAAGATGAATGAAGAAACCAAGGCTATTTATGCTAAGTATGGTACTTCACCGACAGGTAGTTGTCTGCAATTGTTGATACAGATGCCGATTTTATTTGCTCTATATCGTGTAATAGATAATATGCCGGCTTATGTTTCTAAGATTAAAGAAGCATTTATGATATTTGTTCCTTCTTTTATAAAGGAAAGCGGAAGTTTAGAATTTATTCAGAATAAAGATAATTTTGCAGCTGCAACCAGATTTGCAAAGCAGTTTACGAATGAATTATTTGTTAATGGCGATGTTGAATATGTACAAAATACGGTTATTGATGTATTAAATAAGGCATCAACAGCCGAATGGAGAAATATTTATGCACCAGGAAATTTTGAAGGATTAAAGAATTTGATTAATAGTGTAGATATTATTAATCATCCGGGTGCATTAGATCTGATTGATAAATATAATAATTTCTTAGGTATTAATGTAGCAAATTCTCCTTCCTATTATGTTATGGGATTTTTCAAAGGACAAGGTGCGGAGTTTACTTTGCTATTGGCAATCGGAGCAATTATGTTCCCGATATTGGCTGCAGTAACTCAGTGGTTGAATGTTAAATTAATGCCACAAGCAGAAACAAAAGGTTCTGATCCTAATGCAGATACTATGGCAAATTCCATGAAAACAATGAATATGATGATGCCGATTATGTCTGCAGTATTTTGTTTTACATTACCAACAGGTATGGGTCTTTACTGGATTGCAGGTGCTGTTATCAGAAGTATTCAACAAATAATAATTAATAAACATCTTGATAAGACAGATATTGATGAATTGATTCAAAAGAATATAGAAAAAGCAAATGCAAAACGTGAAAAGCAAGGGCTACCTGCACAAAAGGTTAATAGTTATGCAAAGATGAATACAAAGACAGTAAATGAGACTAAAAAAGTAATGAGTGCAGAAGAAAAGGAAGAGGCAATCAAGAAATCTACAGAGTACTACAATAAGGGAGTAAAACCAGGAAGTATAGCAGCAAAAGCGAATATGGTTAAGCATTATAATGAGAAGAATAATAAGTAGGAGGGATTATCATGGAATATATTGAAGTATCAGGAAAAACTTTAGATGATGCAATAACAGAAGCATGTCAGAAACTAACAGTTACAAGTGATCGTTTAGATTATGAAGTGATTGAAAAGGGAAGTAATGGTTTTTTAGGAATCGCAAGTAAACCTGCAGTTATTAAAGCAAGAATTAAGAGTGAAAATGAAGTTGTAAAGGAAACAGTAAAAGAAGTAAGTTATGAAGAGAAAAAATCAACAGATAAGAAAACAGTAGTAACCGGTCATTATGCAGATCCTAAAGAGTTCTTAGAGAAAGTTTTTGCAGCAATGAATATGGATGTTTCCATTGATGTAAAGATGGATGAAGTTGAAAATGAGATGACAATTGATTTAAAGGGTGATGAAATGGGAGTTCTCATCGGAAAGAGAGGACAGACACTTGATTCACTGCAATATCTAACAAGCCTGGTAGTTAATAAAGGTAATTCAAATTATATCAGAGTGAAAGTTGATACTGAGAATTACAGAAAAAGAAGAAAAGATACTTTAGAGAATCTTGCAAAAAATCTAGCATATAAGGTAAAGAGAACGAAACGTCCTGTAACACTGGAACCGATGAATCCTTATGAAAGAAGAGTGATTCATTCTGCATTACAGAATGACAAATATGTAAGTACTCATAGTGAAGGTGAAGAACCGTTTAGAAGAGTGGTAATTACATTGAATAAGTAGTGATTATTTGGGAATGAAGAGTTCGTTCGCGAACTCTTTGTTCCTTTTGATTTATTATGGGTGAAATTATGGATCAAAATGATACCATTGCTGCTATTGCAACCGGCCTCACAAATTCAGGAATAGGAATTATCAGGATTAGTGGAAATGATGCAATCTCCGTAGCTGATCGAGTATTTTGTACAAAATCAAATTTAAAAGTATCAACTATGAAAAGCCATACTGTACATTATGGTTTTATTTTTGACTGTAATGAGATGATCGATGAAGTCATGTTGATTATCATGAAAGCACCTAATAGTTTTACAAAAGAAGATACAATAGAAATAGATTGTCATGGCGGTATATATGTCATGAACAGAATATTGGAGACTGTACTAAAAAATGGTGCAAGAGCAGCTCAACCGGGAGAGTTTACAAAACGTGCTTTTTTAAATGGAAGAATTGATCTTACAAAAGCAGAAGCAGTTATGGATTTGATTCAATCTAAAAATGAATATGCAAGAAAGAATTCAATAGGACAAATCAAGGGTTTATTATATCAGAAAATTATTCCAATTAAGGAACAGCTGTTAAATGAAATGGCAAAAATCGAATCTGCTTTGGATGATCCGGAGCATATTACTTTAGATCATTATCCGGAGCATCTTTCCGGTGTACTTGATCAAATCATAGTTCAGTTAGAAGATTATATAAGTACTTTTCAAAACGGAAGAATGATACAAGAAGGTATTCGTACAGTTATTGTGGGAAAACCAAATGTAGGTAAATCATCTTTTTTGAATTTATTAGCCGGTGAAGAAAAAGCTATTGTTACAGAGATTGCCGGAACAACCAGAGATGCTTTGGAAGAAGCTATTTTACTGGATGGAATCCAATTGAATGTTATAGATACGGCAGGAATTAGAAATACGGAGGATGTAGTTGAAAAGATTGGTGTAGAACGGGCAAAGAAGTACGCAGATCTTGCAGATTTGATTATTTATATAGTAGATGCTTCCTGTAAATTGGATGAAAACGATGAAGAAATTATACAGATGATTCAAAACAGAAAAGCTATTGTTTTATTAAATAAGACAGATTTATTTCAAGTTATTACAGAAAAAGAAATGAAAATGAAAACAAATAAGAATGTTATTCCGGTATCTGCAAAAACCAGAAAAGGAATACAGGAGTTTGAACAATATATCAAAGAAATGGTCATTCATAATGAAATTCAAAATAATGACGAGATTATGATTACAAATATAAGACAGAAGAAGGCAATGGAAGAGACAGTAGAGAGTCTAAAATTAGTAAAAATAAGTATTTTAGATCAAATGCCGGAAGATTTTTATACAATTGATTTAATGAATGCTTATACAAGCATTTGTTATATTATAGGTGAAAGAGTAGAAGAAGATTTGGTTAATGAAATATTTTCGAAGTTTTGTATGGGTAAGTAATATAGATAGGTGAGAACATGAAGAATGAATTAAAAGAACAATATGATATAGTAGTGGTAGGTGCAGGACATGCAGGATGCGAAGCTGCATTGGCAGCTGCTCGCTTAGGATTGGAAACGATTATATTTACTGTAAGTGTAGATTCAATTGCACTTATGCCATGTAATCCAAATGTAGGCGGAAGTTCAAAAGGACATCTTGTCAGAGAAATTGATGCTTTGGGTGGAGAAATGGGTAAGAATATTGATAAAACATTCATTCAATCCAAAATGTTAAATTTGTCAAAAGGTCCTGCAGTTCATTCATTAAGAGCACAAGCAGATAAATCTGATTATTCCAGAAGTATGAGAAAGGTATTAGAGGAGCAGGAGCATCTTACAATAAAGCAGGCTGAAGTGGTAGAGCTGATTGCTGAGAATAATGAAATAAAGGGAGTTCGTTCATATACAGGAACCGTTTATGAAGCAAAAGCGGTTGTACTATGTACAGGTACATATCTAAAAGCAAGATGTCTATGTGGTGAAGCAATTACACATACAGGCCCTAATGGTCTACAGGCAGCTAATTATCTATCTGATTCACTAAGAAAATTAGGTATTGAAATTTTTAGATTTAAAACAGGAACACCTGCTAGAATGGATCGTAAAACAATTGATTTTTCTAAGATGACAGAACAGTTAGGTGATGAAAGAATCGTACCGTTTTCGTTTTCTACAAATCCTGAGGATATTCAGAAGGATCAAGTATCATGTTGGCTGACATATACTAATGAAGAAACACATAAGATTATCAGAGAAAACTTAGATCGTTCACCAATATATGCAGGAGTGATAGAGGGCACAGGTCCTAGATACTGTCCTTCAATAGAGGATAAGGTAGTTAAGTTTGCAGACAAAAACAGACATCAGGTATTTATAGAGCCAGAAGGAATTCATACTAATGAAATGTATGTAGGAGGCATGTCCAGTTCGCTACCGGAGGATGTTCAATTAAAAATGTATCGAACAGTTCTTGGATTGGAGCACTGTAGAATTGTCAGAAATGCATACGCAATTGAATATGACTGTATCAATCCAAGACAATTAAATCCAACACTTGAGTTTAAAAATATACATGGATTATTTAGTGGAGGACAGTTTAACGGAAGTTCAGGATATGAGGAAGCGGCTGCTCAAGGTTTAATTGCGGGTATTAATGCAGCACTTAGTGTCTTAGGAAGAGATCAGATAGTAATAGATCGATCAGAAGGATATATTGGTGTTTTAATAGATGATCTGGTAACAAAAGAGAATCACGAGCCATATCGTATGATGACAAGCCGAGCAGAATACCGATTACTGTTAAGACAGGACAACGCAGATCTAAGACTGAGAAAGAAGGGTTATGAGGTTGGACTGATTAATCAGGAACAGTATGATCAGTTATGCTTGAAAGAACAACAAATCATTAATGAAATCAATAGACTAAAGAATACAACTATTGGTGCATCAAAAGATGTACAGACATTTTTGGAAAAGTATGAAAGTACTCCATTAAAAACGGGTACAGATCTGGCAGAATTGATCAAAAGACCGGAGATGTCTTATGAATTATTAGCACCATTGGATCCGAACAGAGATCATTTACCTGAGGATGTCATTGAACAAGTCAATATTAATATTAAGTACGAAGGATATATAAAAAGGCAACAGAGTCAGGTTGCTCAGTATAAACGGCTGGAAAATAAAGTAATCCCAGAAGATATTGATTATCACGATGTTAAAAGTCTGAGAATAGAAGCTAGACAGAAGTTAATTGCATTTCAACCTGTATCCATTGGACAGGCATCAAGAATTTCAGGAGTATCACCAGCAGATATTTCAGTTTTATTAGTTTATCTAGAACAATATTATAGATCAAAAAAGATTAAGGATTAATGATTATATGTATGATTTATCTATTTTTGAGAAGGCATTAAAAGAACTTCATATAGAATTAAATCAGACACAAAAAGATCAATTTTTGAAGTATTATGAGCTATTGATCCAATGGAATTCGTTTATGAATTTGACTACAATTACGGATTTTAATGAAGTATTGGAAAAGCACTTTCTTGACAGTCTTTCAATTATTAAGATCTGTAATCTAAGTGAGGAAAGAATAATTGATATTGGTACAGGAGCTGGTTTCCCAGGTATTCCGATCAAGATTGTATTTCCTAAAACAAGTATGATACTTGCAGATTCACTTATGAAACGAATTAATTTTTTAAATCAGGTAATAGAGGAGTTACAGTTAAAAAATATTGGAACAATACATGGAAGAGCAGAAGATTTGGCAAAGAAAATGGAACATAGAGAGAGCTATGATATTTGTGTATCAAGAGCAGTAGCAAATCTTTCAACACTGAGTGAGTACTGTTTACCATTTGTAAAAATAGGCGGATTGTTTGTTTCATATAAAGCGGAATCAGCAAATCAGGAGTTAGAACAAGCAAAAAGAGCAATCGAGTTATGTGGTGGAAGATTTGAAAAAAGTGAACGTTTTAATTTACCATATACAGATTATCAAAGATGTTTAATTAGTGTAAGGAAATATATGGAAACCGATAACAGGTATCCAAGAAAAGCTGGTTTACCATCTAAAGAACCTCTTTCATAAACATATGAATTAGTGTATGATATGTTTAAATTATAAACATAATGAGGATTAATATATGTGTGAAAATCAATCGGATCAAAAAATAGAAGAGATAGTAGAAGAATTGTATGATGAATTTAATGAAGAAAGAATTCGTCTCAGTAGTATATATGATAAAAATTTATTAAGTATCAAAGAATCTGAACAATATATTCAAGAATTATCAAAGAACAATGAAACAGATTTTAGTATTTTTTCGCCAAGAAGTATTAAGGTAGATAATACAGAGAAAATAAGATCTCTGGAGCAAAAAATTGATGAGATCCAAGAAGAGAATCATTCTATATCAGAACGATTAAAATATTATGATAAGAAGGTAGAACAACTAGAATCAATAAAAAGTCAAGGTAAAGAAGATTGTTTGAATGATGATTCTTCAATTTTAAAATTATTAGAAATTGAGAAAAAAAGAGTATCAAGAGAACTACATGACACTACTGTACAAACATTAACACATATGGTACACAAGACAGAGTTATGTATGAAGTATATGGATACAGATACTATAAAGGCAAAGTTAGAATTAGAATTGATACATAAAGGAATTAAAGATATCATAGATGAGTTAAGAGCAACGATATTTCAACTAAGACCATCTGCTTATGATGATATTAATTTTGAAAGTGCAGCAACACAAGTAATAGAAGAAATAAAAAAAACAACTGACATTAAAATACTATATCAACTAAAAGGTAATTATGATAATATAGATGATATGATATTGATTTCAACAATAAGAATTATACAAGAAGCATGTAATAATGCAATTAAGTATTCTGAAGCAAAAGAAATAAAGGTAGAAATCAATCATACAGATCATATAGTTCATATTATGATTCAGGATAATGGAAAAGGATTTGATGAAAAAGCAATTCATAAGGAGGAGCCTATCAACAAGTTCGGAATCACAATCATGAAGGAAAGAACAAAGATATTAAATGGAAAGTTTGAATTAAAAACAAGAAAGAATAAAGGTACGATTATTAATGTTAGTATTCCAGTACCATTGAAGGGAGAAGATAAATGTCAATAAAGGTTATCATTGCTGATGATCACAAACTAATCAGACAAGGTATAATACAGTTACTTGAGTTTGATCAGGATATAGATATAGTAGGTCAGGCAATGGATGGAGTTGACTGTTTATCAATTATCAATAAAGTTCCCGCAGATGTATTATTATTAGATATTAATATGCCAAAGAAAAATGGAATAGAAGTTCTAAAAACAATCAAAAAGAGAAGAAAGAAAATTAGAACCTTAATACTAACAATACATAATGAAACAGAGTATTTACTAAAAGCAGTTGATATAGGTGTAGATGGATATATATTAAAAGATTCCGGATTTGACGAATTAAAAGATGCAATACATTCAGTAAGTAAAGGTGATTCTTATATTCAACCAAGTCTGATTCCTGCATTGAATTCCAGATTAGTAAAAAGAGATATTGATCAAGAAAAAATTGAATTATTATCAAAGAGAGAATTAAGTGTTTTAGCTTTGGTTGCTCAAGGATTATCTAATCGTGATGTTGCAAAAGAATTAGACATTAGTGAGAGAACTGTTAAAAATCATTTATCTAATATATTCAAAAAAATTGATGTGATTGATAGAACACAAGCCGCAGTATTTGCAATAAGAAATAATTTAATTCAGATTATATAGTATTCTATTTTAAGTATTAGTTTCACGTGAAACATTAAAAGAAGAATATGGAAAGATACAAGATGATGTTTCACGTGAAACATATACGAACAAAATGTTGTAGAATTGATTGTGAAACATTTATAAATTTAATTGTGAAACACAAGTAGTAGAGGAGAATAAGTAGTATGGGAAGAATTATTGCAATTGCAAATCAAAAAGGTGGCGTTGGTAAAACCACAACAGCAATAAACTTATCAGCGGCGATTGCTGCAAAAGGAAAAAAGGTATTAGTAATTGACAGTGATCCACAAGGTAATACAACCAGTGGATTTGGTGTTGATAAAAATGAATTGGAAAATACAATTTATGAATTATTATTGGGTGAGTGTTCGATTCATGATTGTGTTTTAAAAGATGTCATACCAAATATATCTATATTACCAGCCAATGTAAATCTTGCAGCAGCAGAAATTGAGATGATTGGTATAGATAAAAAGGAGTACATATTAAAAAATGAGATTGATTGGGTAAAGGATGATTATGATTTTATCATGATTGATTGTCCTCCTTCATTAAGTATGCTGACTGTAAATGCAATGACAACTGCAAACACAGTACTGGTTCCTATTCAGTGTGAGTACTATGCCTTAGAGGGGCTTAGTCAATTGATTCACACTGTCAATCTGGTAAAGGAAAGATTGAATCCTGAACTTGATATGGAGGGTGTGGTTTTCACCATGTATGATTCACGTACAAATCTATCGTCGCAGGTTGTAGAAAATGTAAAGAGTCATCTCAAACAGAAAGTATATCAGACAATGATTCCAAGAAATATTCGATTAGCAGAAGCACCAAGTTATGGGATGCCAATTTGTACATATGATCCAAAATCCGCAGGAGCTGAAAGTTATGCAGCATTAGCAGATGAAGTGATCAAACATAAATGCTAGAATAAGATAAATCAATTACTCATTGTACATTAGGAAAAGGAGATTACTATGGCAGTTGCAAGAGGATTAGGAAGAGGATTAGATACATTGATTCCTGAATCTAAGAACGAAGCAAAAGGAAAAAAGAACGAAGATAATGTTACTCCTGATAGAATGGTCAAGATAACAGCTGTTGAACCAAATCGTGAGCAGCCAAGAAAAAATTTTGACGAGGATGCTTTATTGGAATTATCAGATTCTATCAAGCAGTTTGGAATTATACAGCCACTTGTGGTTCAGGATCGAAAAAATGGTCGATATGAAATAATTGCTGGTGAACGTAGATGGCGTGCAGCAAAGATGGCTGGATTAAAGGAAGTTCCAGTAATAGTGAAGAACTATACTGATCAAGAAATCATGGAGATTTCATTGATTGAAAATATTCAGAGAGAGAACCTGAATCCAATCGAAGAAGCCATGGCATATAAACGTTTGCTAAATGAATTTCATCTAAAACAGGATGAAGTAGCTGAACGTGTATCGAAAAGCAGAACTGCGGTCACAAATTCTATGAGATTGCTCAAATTAAATGAAAAAGTACAAGAGATGGTCATCAATGAAATGATTACATCCGGACATGCAAGAGCATTATTGGCAATTGAGGATGCAGAAAAACAATTAACAATTGCAACCAGAGTATTTGATGAAAAGTTGAGTGTGCGTGACATAGAGAAGCTAGTCAAGGACATGAACAAACCATTAAAAACAAAGAAAACAAAAGAAGAGTTGGATTTCATATATCGTGATTTGGAAGAGAAAATGAAGATTTCTCTTGGAACCAAGGTAAATATTAATGCAAAAAATGATGGAAAAGGAAAGATAGAGTTAGAGTATTTTTCAATAGACGAATTAGACAGACTGGTTGATTTACTAATTCATGTAGGTAAATAAATCCAGAATCTGAGAGGAGCAAATGAAGAATGGAAAGTAGAGTATTTAGTGCAATGGGTATGGGAGATATGGATCCCGGAGTCCTATTTATTATATTATTGGTGTTGTTTATCGTAGTTTTGGTGATGTTAATGGTGTTACTTACAAAATATACCAGATTACAGGATTCATATACGATTTTTATGAAGGGTAAAAAGGGTCGTAGTATGGAACAACAGATAGAAAGTCTATTTGATGATATTGAGTTTTTGAAAGCATCTACAGACAAGAACAAAAAGGATATTGCATGGATTATTGATCATGTAAAGGATACCTATCAGAGAGTTGGTATTGTAAAGTACGATGCATTTAAGGAAATGGGCGGAAAACTAAGTTTTTCTGTTGCACTGTTGAATGACAGAAAGAATGGATTTATAATTAATTCTGTACATAGTAGTGAAGGCTGTTATGTGTATGTTAAGGAGATCAATAGAGGTAACAGTGCCATTTCACTAGGAGAAGAGGAAGAGATTGCTTTAGAGCAGGCACTTCAGTATGAAACGGTGGAGCTTGATTAGGATTGACATTATTTGAGATAGAGTGGAGAATATAGATGATATTAAAAAAGGTAAAGGATCTTACCGGTGGAGAATGTCTTGCCAAGCCAATTGTATTGGGGTTGAATCAGACATTAGTCTACGAAGGAACATATTTAAAAATAGACTATATAGAGAAGTTGAATGAACTGGGGATCGAAGAGGTATATATTTTTGATCATGATATGCCAGATGAAAAACCGGATGAGATTATTCGTGAAGAAGTGCGTATTGTCTGTAAAGAGAAAGTTAAAAATGTTCTGGAAAAACATATATATAAGGATAATGTCGGGTTATCTGAGATTGGAGATACTGCAGAAAAAATCATTGACGATATCTTAAATAAAGAGGAAGTAATAGAAAAGGTATTTGAAATCAGAGAGAGAAGTGCGGATATTTATGATCATTGTATCAGTGTGTGTGCATTATCTATTTTGACAGCGCTAAAGATGAACCTTCCTCATAACATTGTAAATGATATCGGTATAGGAAGTCTGATTCATGATTTGGGTCTTCGATATATATCAGTACCGTACGTGAACCAATCCTTAGATGTATTGTCACCGGATAATTTGTTTGAGTATAAAAAACATACTGTCTACGGATTCTCTTCAGTGGAAAAAGAAGGCTGGATGAGCGATGTAGCAAAGAAAATATTGTTGTTTCATCATGAGAGACTGGATGGGTCAGGATTTCCGTTAAAATTAAGAAATATTTCAATTGAGAACAGAATAGTATCAGTATGTGATACATTTGATGAATTGATATGTGGTATTGGTTGTAAACGAGTGAAGGTTCAAGAGGCAATAGAATATTTGAAAACATATAAAGATATCTATTTTGATGGGAAGGTCATAGACATATTTTTGGATTTTATTGCGGCATATCCATCAGGAACCAAGGTTCGAACCAATGAGGGAGAGATTGGTATGGTAATCGGACAAAACGAGCATTTTTCAGAACGTCCGATTCTTCGTATGCTTTATGACAAAGACGGCAATGCTTATAAGAAAAAAGTGATTATCAATCTGGTGGAAGTACATCATATCTTTATAGATGAAGTAATCAAGGAATAATAGAGGTGGACCGGGTTGCATCAATATTTGAGAGCAATAGGATTTAGTGAGATTAAAAGTAAAAAACAGTTAAAGATCGTTTTGGATCAGGTTGTTTCCGGTGCGGATGATAAAGCATTTTTCGAAAAAGCTCCGGATTGTGTCATTGCACAATACAACATGGAGTTTGCCGATGCAATTGGTTTATCAGTTAGAGGCGAATTTGATGAAAACGATGTGTTCACATACGAATTTTGTTATCCTTATTGTAAGGGTATCCATGTCAGTACAGAGGAGGATGTTACTGTAGAGAGACATGCAGAAAAAGAATCATATGCCGGTGTATGTGATGATATTAGAGTAGGTGTTTCCTTAATTTTCTATTTACAAAATGTTCTTGAATATATGAAGATTAAGGCAGCAAATCGTCTTCCACAACAAAATACTTCTGTGACTCTTTCCGGATTATCTCTTCAAGGAAAGATTATGCTTCCGATTAATAAAAATGAAAAGGAAAAACAAAAGGTACAGAAGGCAGCTAATAACCGGAAACATTTAATTGCAGCAGCACGTCAGGGTGATGAAGAAGCGATAGAAAGTCTAACGCTGGAAGATATTGATACGTATACAATGATTTCCAGAAAGATATTAAAAGAAGATGTTTTTACATTAGTGGATTCCTATTTCATGCCATATGGAGTAGAATGTGATCAATACTCTATACTCGGAGAAATCGAAGATTTTGAATTAGTAGAAAATTCATTGACCGGGGAAGAAATTTATGTTATTACTTTAAATTGTAATGAATTATTGTTTGATATCTGTATCAATAAACTGGATATGCTTGGAGAACCACAGATAGGTAGAAGGTTTAAGGGTACGGTATGGCTGCAGGGAAGGATTAATTTTTCCGTATAAGCAGTATTGGCTTCCATAGTTAAATGGATATAACAAGCCCCTCCTAAGGGCTAGTTGTAGGTTCGATTCCTACTGGGAGCATGATAGAATGATTG
>CAZQTM010000004.1:0-1410 GCA_964595855.1 uncultured Lachnospiraceae bacterium
TGGGTTGGTGGTTTAGTCTGCGCACTTGTTCAGATTTTGATGGAAAAGACAAAAATGATGCCGGGTAGAATTATGGTTTTACTTGTCTGTTCCGGAGCAGTATTAAGTTTTCTGGGAATATTTCAACCGTTGCAGGAATATGCAGGTGCTGGGGTAAGTGTTCCACTTTTAGGGTTTGGCAATGTTTTAATGAAAGGCGTTAGAGAAGCTGTAGATAAGGAAGGACTACTTGGAATATTTTCAGGTGGTTTTAAATCGGGTGCAGTAGGATGCAGTGCAGCATTAATCTTTGGTTATCTTGCAAGCTTTGTATTTCGTTCAAAGATGAAAAAGTGAATTATTACTTTTCGTTTTCTCTGTTTTAATATACTATATAAAGTATATTAAGTATTAAGGAGGATTATCACGTTGCGGGGAAAGGGAAAACTCTTTTTTTATAAGGAATTAAAGGATTATGTTGTTCTAACACTGGCAACGATTATTCTCGTAGCAGGAATCTATGTTTTTAAGTTTCCTAATCACTTCAGCTTTGGTGGAGTAACAGGTATTGCAATTATTTTAGCTGGTCTTTTTCCAATCAGCGCAAGTGCTGTAACCTTTATTCTTAATATGCTTTTACTCGTAGTTGGATTTATCTTTCTGGGAAGATCCTTTGGAATAAAGACTATTTACGTATGTATCTTAATGTCTGTATTGTTACAGGTGATGGAAGTCTTTACTCCTTTAAAAAAGCCATTAACAGATGAACCGGTCTTAGAATTAATATATGCAATATGCCTTCCTGCAGTAGGGAGTGCTATTATGTTTAATCTTGGTGCTTCCAGTGGTGGAACAGATATTGTTGCAATGATACTTCGTAGGTATACACCTGTCAATATTGGAACAGCACTTTTTGTAGTTGATTTTTTTATCACAATTGCTTCCTGCTTTGTATTTGATATAAAAACAGGACTCTTTTCTTTTTTAGGACTTCTTGCTAAATCCTTGGTAATTGATAATGTGATAGAAAATATTAATCTGTGTAAATATTTTACGATTATCTGTAATAAACCGGAACTGATATGTGACTTTATCCATACAAATTTAAACCGAAGCGCTACTATTTTTAATGCAGAAGGTTCTTATTTGCATAATAATAAAAAGATTATCCTTACGGTAATGAGAAGAAGTGAAGCCATTGAACTGAGAGATTATGTAAAAAAAATTGATCCGGGAGCTTTTATCATGATCACAAATAGTTCAGAAATAATAGGAAAAGGATTCCGTGGCTTGAATTGATACACTCTATGATTCTTCAAAAGATATCTGCTTTAACGATAGAAACTGTAATATATTTTTATCCCACAATAATTCATTTTCCTTATTCATTGTAAATTCAGAATAGGAAATTCCAGTTGTCAAAAATAGACC
>CAZQTM010000004.1:1510-5696 GCA_964595855.1 uncultured Lachnospiraceae bacterium
AATCGAAGCAATCACTGTTTAGCAGTTTACCCATAAAATCTTTATGATCTTTTATTCTGATTAATTTCATTTCATATCCTTTCCATTCAATACTATTCTTTAGTATAACGTAAGCTTTTTTTGGTGACAATAGAGTTGATTAAGAACTTTGTTATTTAATAATATATAAAAAATATAGAAACATACTTTACAAATCATATTAAGCCGTGCTATTATACGTAGTAATGAAAACTACATAACGGAATATAGGTGCGGAGGATAATCAATGAAATATAAGATAATTGCAGACAGCAGTTGCGAATTACCGGTAGAGTTAAAGAACGATAATAGATTTGGTATTATACCATTTGGACTGGAAGTTGACGGTTTCCATATAGTCGATGACAGCCAAATTAATATACCACAGCTTTTAGATAGAATTGCAAAGAGTCCTACCTGTGCCAAGTCATCCTGTCCTTCACCACAGTCTTTTTTAGACTGCTTTGAAAAAACGGATGCAGAACATATTTATATCATCACAATTTCTGGTAAACTAAGTGGCTGTTATAATAGTGCTGTACTCGCAAAATCTATGTATGAAGAGGAAAACAACGATAAAGAGATTTTTGTTATAGACTCAAGCTCAGCATCTTGTGGAGAATGTCAAATTGCCTTACTCGCAATGGAACTGGAAGAAGAAGGTATAACATATAGCGAGATTATGAATAGACTGGAAAAATATAGAGACGAACAATCCACTTATTTTGTCCTTGATAATATTGAAACACTTCGCAAAAATGGCAGGATGTCAGGAGTGAAAGCATTAGTAGCATCTACCTTAAGCATTAAACCGGTTTTAGCAGCAGATCATGGAACCATAGTACAATTAAGCCAGGCAGTTGGAATAAAAAAAGCTTTAACCAAAATGGTGGATCATATTGCAAAAGAAGTGAAGGAAGCAAAAGAGAAGAGGATTATCATTACCCACTGTAATAATTCTGCTAGAGCGGAATGGGTTAAGAAAATGCTTCAGGAAAAAACGGAGTTTAAAAATTACATCATTTTAAGTATGTCAGGGCTCAGCTCATTGTACGCAAATGATGGTGGAATTATTGTAACATTTTAATAGATAAATAATAAAAGAGATATTGAAAAGCTACTATAGGGAATGAAGTAGCTTCTCAATATCTCTTTTTAATCCGGGAGTAATTTTTAGCTTTGTGCCATCTTTTATAATGACAGAAAATGCAGATAACTTTGTAACATATCTTGCATTGGCAATTGTATTTTTATTTGCTAAAAACAGTGATTTGAATGGGGACAGTTCCATCCATAAGTTACTTAGAAATGCGGTAGCTTCTATACTGCTACCATCTGCAAGATGGATAGTCAGATAATATCCATTCCCCTGGCAGTATAATATCTCTTTTTCTTCTATGTAAAAAGTTTCTGTATTATTTCTAAATTCTATTTTGGGAATACGATGTTCTTTTTTTTGCAAAATGATCTCATCTAGGACAAGTGATAATTCATCAACCTTAATAGGCTTATTAAGAAAAACGCTATTTGAAAGCAATTCTCCACATGTATGATAATCAATTTTTGAGATACAGAAAATAACAGGTGAAGAAATTCCTTTTGAACGAATTGCCAGCGCAATATCATATGCACTAAAAGTAGGGTCAGTTACATCAAGAAAATAGGCATCATAAATCAAGGGATTATCTAATAATGCTTCACTGCTTCCATAAGTATCGGTATAAAAAACTCCTGAATGATTAATTCGTTTGTCTGATTCTCGCATCAAAAGGCGCTCCAGCTGCTTTCGGTCACCTATATTATTATCACAGATTGCGATATGCATAACAACTTCCTCCCGAAAAATGGACTGTTACAGAATGGCACCAAAGAAAGGTGTATTCATAACAGTCCGATTAAACATTAAAGAAATGCAATTTCATATGGTCCGTTAATAGTAACAATAATTAACAGTATTTGAAAAATTAAGATAATAGGCATGCCATATACAAAGTACCAGTGTCTTGTCTTGTGATGAAAATATCTCATGCCAAGAATGGAACCAATACTGCCACCAATGCAGGCAACTGTGAAAAGAGTAGCCTCAGGAATGCGGAATGCATGTTTTATTGCACGCCTTTTATCGACTCCCATCAATATGAAACCTACAAGGTTTATCATTAGTATATAGATAATTAACAGTAAAATGACATCCATAAATTTTTCCTTTATTTTTTATTCTTATTTACTTCCTGCATTTTCATTGCACGAACTTTACAAGAAAGGCCGAATAGGTTAATAAATCCTTCTGCATCATGATGATCGTATAAATCACCGGTAGTAAAGGAAGCAATACTCTCATTATATAAAGAATAAGGAGATGTAGTACCTGATTTAATTATGTTACCTTTGTATAGTTTGAATTTTACTTCACCAGTTACATATTTTTGTGTTGATTCAATAAATGCCTGAACTGCTTCGCGTAATGGGGTAAACCATTTTCCCTCATATACAATCTGAGCAAGTTTATTTCCCATATCAGCTTTCATGGCATACGTATCACGATCAAGAATCAATTCTTCTAATTGCTGGTGAGCTTCGTAAAGAATCGTTCCACCAGGAGTTTCATATACACCACGTGATTTCATGCCAACAACACGGTTCTCAACAATATCAACAATGCCAATACCATGTTTTCCACCAAGTGCATTCAATGTTCTGATAACATCTGAAACTTTCATTTTCTTACCATTAACAGAAGTGGGAATACCTTTTTCAAATGTCATTGTAACATATTCGCCCTCATCAGGTGCTTTTTGTGGAGTGGTTCCTAATACTAATAGGTGTTCAAAATTTGGTTCATTAGCCGGATCTTCAAGTTCAAGACCTTCGTGACTGATGTGCCATAAATTACGGTCACGACTGTAACTGGAATCTGCTGAGAATGGAAGATGTATTTCATGCTGTTTACAGTATTCAATTTCTTCTTCACGGGAATTCATAGTCCATTTATCATTTCTCCATGCAGCTATGATCTTTAAATCGGGAGCAAGTGCTTTGATTCCTAATTCAAAACGAATCTGGTCATTACCTTTTCCAGTAGCTCCGTGGCAGATTGCAGTAGCACCTTCTTTTCTTGCAATTTCAACAAGACGTTTTGCAATTACAGGTCTTGCCATGGAAGTTCCTAAGAGATATTTATTCTCATAAACAGCGTGTGCCTGTACGCATGGTACAACATATTCATCACAAAATTCATCAATAACATCTTCTATATATAACTTAGTCGCACCACATGCTTTTGCACGTTCATTAAGACCATCTAATTCTTCGCCCTGCCCACAGTCGATGCATACACATACAACTTCATAATCAAAATTTTCTTTTAGCCATGGAATAATAGCAGTCGTATCCAGACCACCTGAATATGCTAGAATAACTTTTTCTTTCATAATAAAGACCTCCAAATGTTTTCTTGAATTTCAATATACAACATTTCATTTCATATTGCAAGTGAAAATATATGCATAAAAAATAATAAAAATGCATATATAAAAGAATATGTTGCATAATATACATATTAGATGTATAATCATGCATACAAATTAATAAATAAAAAACAACACATATACTATGGAGGCTTAAAATGATTCGTGCTATGATGGAAACTGATTATGAAGAAGTATATGGATTATGGAAAAAAATTAAAGGATTTGCGTTAAGAAGTGTTGATGATTCCAGAGAAGGCGTAGAAAGATTTTTAAAACGTAATCCGAATACCAGTGTGGTAGCAATAGAAGATGGTATAATTGTAGGAGCAATTCTATGCGGGCATGATGGAAGAAGAGGATGTCTGTATCATGTATGCGTAGATCCCGATTATCGATTAAGAGGTATCGGAAAACAAATGGTTGTATTTGCAATGCAGGCTTTACATAAGGAAGAAATTAATAAAGTATCGTTAATCGCTTTTTCTAGGAATGATATTGGAAATGCTTTTTGGAAAACGATTGGATGGAATAAAAGGGATGATTTAAATTACTTTGATTTTGTTTTAAATACAAATAACATTGTGGCATTTAATAAGTAGATTTTATGAATCAGGAGGAGTACATATTATGAAAAAAATAGAAGGCGGTGTAACAGCAGCAAAAGGGTTTGAGGCAGCAGGTGTGGAGGCATCCATTAA
>CAZQTM010000004.1:5796-13265 GCA_964595855.1 uncultured Lachnospiraceae bacterium
GCAAAATCTGTTATTTGTTCGAGCCTGACCAAAGCAGCAATTTATGGTCATGATGCAAACTGGGGACGTATTTTATGTGCACTTGGATATAGCGGAGTAATGTTTGATCCCGAGAAAATTGAGTTATATTTTATGGGCGAAAAAGAAAAGATGCTAATTTTTAAAGACGGTACGGCAGCACCATATAGCGAGGAAGAGGCAACGGCTATCCTATCACAGAAAAAGGTTACCGTGTTAGTTGATATGAAGGAAGGAACGAAAGAGGCAACCGCATGGGGATGTGACCTTACATATGATTATGTAAAGATTAATGCAGATTATCGTTCTTAATATCATTTGTGATAACGACAGGAATACAAAAGTAAGAAACATATTAGGAGATTGAAAAAATGGAACAAAATGAAATGAACAGTGTTATGCAAAAGGCTCAGGTACTCATTGAAGCATTACCATACATTCAGAAGTTCAACCGTAAGATAATCGTTGTAAAATATGGTGGAAGTGCTATGAGCAATGAAGAATTGCAGAAAAATGTAATTAAAGATGTTACATTACTGAAACTGGTAGGGTTTAAACCAATTATCGTACATGGTGGTGGTAAAGAAATCAGTAAATGGGTTGAAAAGGTGGGAAAGAAACCTGAATTTGTAAATGGACTTCGGGTTACGGATGATGAAACCATGGAAATAGCAGAAATGGTTTTAGGACGAGTAAATAAAAATCTGGTCAGAATGGTTGGAGAACTGGGAGTAAAGGCTGTTGGAATTAGTGGAAAAGACGGTTCTTTACTAAAGGTTGATAAAAAGCTTAGTGAAGGGAAGGATATTGGTTATGTGGGTGACATTAAAGAAGTCGATCCTCAAATAATTTTTGATATATTAGAAAATGATTTTCTACCCATTATTGCACCGATTGGACTAGATGATGAATTTAATACCTATAATATTAATGCGGATGATGCTGCCTGTGCAATAGCAAAAGCAGTTGGAGCAGATAAGTTAGTTTTTCTCACAGATATAGAAGGCTTATATAAAGACATTCATGATAAATCATCCTTTATTTCAAGACTGACGGCTGATGAAGCAGATAAACTGATTGATTCAGGATTTATTGGTGGCGGTATGTTGCCTAAACTAAACAATTGCACATCAGCTATAAAAAATGGGGTAAATAATGTACATATCCTGGATGGAAGAATTCCTCACTGCCTTTTGCTTGAAATATTTACAAAATCAGGAGTCGGTACACAAATTATGAAAAATGAAGAAAAGGAGGTATAACATATGATGCAACAATATATAGATGAAGCGGAAAAAGAACTTCTTCATACCTATAATCGTTTTCAAGTTGTTTTAGACAAAGGTGATGGTGTATATCTTTATGATATAGAGGGAAAAAAGTACCTTGATTTTGTCTCCGGTATCGGTGTTTTTGCATTAGGCTATCATAACAGGGAATATAATGATGCTTTGAAAGCCCAGATAGATAAAATTATCCATACCTCTAATTATTATTATAATGTTCCGGCAATCGATGCCGCAAAAAAATTACTAAAGTTTTCTAAAATGGACCGTGTCTTTTTTACCAATAGTGGAGCAGAGGCTATAGAAGGGGCAATCAAGGCCGCCAGAAAGTATGCTTATTTAAAGGACGGTAAAACAGATCATGAAATAATTGCAATGGAACATTCTTTTCACGGAAGAACATATGGGGCACTTTCCATTACCGGAAAGAAAGCATACAGAGAAGCATTTGAACCCATGATTGGAAATATTAAATTTGCCACTCTCAATGATCTTAATAGTGTAAAATCAAAGATAACAGATAAAACCTGTGCGATAATCTTTGAAACTGTGCAGGGAGAAGGGGGAATATTTCCGGCATCAAAGGAGTTTATAGAAAGCATTTACCAAATATGTAAAGAAAAGGATATACTATTAATACTAGATGAAATTCAGTGTGGAATGGGAAGATGTGGTGTCCCTTTTGCGTGGCAGAGGTATCAGGTAAAGCCAGATATTATGACGACTGCAAAAGCAGTAGGGGGAGGCTTACCGGTCGGGGCATTCTTAATGACAGAACATGTTGCTAAGAATTCACTTACGGCAGGAGACCATGGAAGTACTTATGGTGGTAATCCTCTTGTATGTGCTGCGGTGAATAAAACGCTTGATTTATTTGAGGAGAACCATATAATAGAAAATGTAACTTCCGTAGGAAAATATCTTGAAAGTCAGCTGAATCATCTTGTAGAAAAGTATGATTGTATTGTAACAAGAAGAGGTGTAGGTCTGATGCAGGGACTCGCATTTGATAAGCCAGTTGCGGCTATAATCAATAGAGCGTTGGAAAAAGGACTTATTCTGATTAACGCTGGCAGTGATGTTATACGTTTTCTTCCACCACTGATTATTACCAATCAGAATGTGGATGAGATGATTTCTATTTTGGAACAGTCTATTACGGAGGATAAATAGAAAACGAAAAGGTATAGGACTATATGAATATTACGAAAAGAGTGATTGCGGTCATACTTTGCATTTGTATGCTTTTTGTTGCCATGTATGTAGGAAATACGCAGAATAATTTTGAAATGAAAAGTATTTTTGACGGAAAAAATTCTATTATTTTGTGGTACACGGATGATTCCATGACAAATTATTTAAATGCCATGGCAGTTTCTTATCACGATAAATATAACGTCAGGGTATTACCAAAATTACAGTCAGGTGATGATTATTTAGAGTCTATTAATCAAGCATCCATAGAAAAAAAGGATATGCCTGACTTATATATTATCAGTAATGAGGTCCTTGAAAAGGCTTACTTAAGTGGACTGGCTACAGTGATTGACGACAATAATAATTTGATTAGTGAACGGAATTTTCCGAAAGCTGCCTTAAATGCTGTTACATATAAGGATAATATTGTTGCGTATCCATATTATTTTGAAACAAGTGCCTTATTATATAATAAAACTTATTTATATGAGATGGCAAAGAATCAGGTAATGGCTCAGGATGGCGATAATAAGGAACAAAATCGCGGTGAAATTGTTGAAACGCAGGAAGCAACGGAAAGCGTTGAAGATCTTTCAAATTTAACTGAGGAAGAACAGATTGATCGAAAAATGCAGGAATCAATTCCTGATACCTTTGATGAGTTACTTACTTTTGCAGATGAATATGATGCTCCACAGGCTGTAGAGGCAGTTTTTAAATGGGATGTTTCAGATATTTTTTATAATTACTTCTTTATCGGTAATTATGTAAACGTTGGCGGCCCTTGTGGCGACAATACGAATGAAATTGATATATATAATCTTGATGCAATAAAGGCCATGCAGGTGTATCAGAATTTGAATCAATTCTTTTCCATTGATGCGGATGATGTAGCTTATGACACGGTAATTCAGGAATTTATGGAAGGTAAATTAGTTTTTACAACAGCAACAACTGATATTATAAAAAAGCTGGAAGAAGCAAAAGAGAATAATGAGTTTGCCTTTGATTATGGTATTGCACAGATACCTGATTTAAATCAAGAACTTGAGAGCAAAAGCCTTTCTGTCACAAACTCTGTTGTGGTTAATGGTTATAGCCAGATGAAAGAAAAAGCAAATAGCTTTGCAAGATATCTTGTATGTGATAATGCGGAGAGTCTTTATGACAGAAGTGGAAAAATTGCAGCCAACCGTAACGTAGAATATGATAATGATAACATTTCTATATTTTATAAAGAATACTCCGATTCGGTTCCATTACCCAAGATGATGGCTACATCTAATTACTGGTTGCAGCTTGAGATTACATTTGCAGAAGTATGGAATGGTTCAAAAGTTTCGGATAATCTAAAGAATTTATCGGAACTCATGCTGTCACAGGTTGCGGGCAAACCGGTAACAGAAGAGTATATTGAAGAACCAAAGGAAGAAAAAGAAACCATTCAATATCTTGATGAGGATGCTGAGAGAGAAGCAGCAAAGCAAGAATAATTTAATATATATTGAGGAATAAATATCCAATCATGTGGGAAAGTTTAAGATATGTGAAATAATTTTTTTGGGAGACTTAAAACATGATTGGATTTCTTATTGCCATGCTTTCGGGTGCATGTATGAGCATTCAGGGAGTTTTTAACACACAAGTAACGAAGACATCTGGTATCTGGGTAGCGAATGCTTTTGTACAGTTTAGTGCACTCATTGTGTGCCTGATTGTCTGGGTAATTACAGATAGAAGTTCATTTGCTACGCTTTTAAAAGTGGAGCCAAAGTATATGCTTTTAGGGGGAGTAATCGGGGCAGTTATCACTTTTACTGTTATTAAAAGCATGGATATGTTAGGACCTGCAAAAGCTGTCATGATTATTGTTATTGCCCAGTTGTTAGTAGCATATCTGATAGAACTTTTTGGGATGTTCGAAGTAGAGAAGCAGCCATTTGAATGGCGAAAAGCAATTGGAATGGCAGTTGCAATTGCAGGAGTAATTTTATTTAAATCAAAATAATGAAAAAAACTTGTAAAGTAAAAAATTCTATTTTACAATAAAAATAGTCGTTATACGGGATTCCTTTTACAAGAGGCTACGAAGCTAATGTAAGGGAGAAATAATGATGAAAAATAAAATAGAATTATTAGCTGTATTATCTATGCTTTTTTTATTAACAGCTTGCAGAAATGAGGTTGTACTATATACAGAAAGTGAGAATACCTCAACATCTGAAACCGTTGTTTCAGAGAAAATGGTATGTAGCGCAGAAACAGAATCATCACTTGAATCAGATAAGACGATCATGGTACATATTTGCGGAGCTGTGATAAGACCTGGTGTATATGAAATACCTGATGACAGTAGGATTTATGATGCTGTAAAAGTTGCTGGAGGGTTTCAAGAGGAGGCCTGTAGAGATTATGTGAATTTAGCACAATCTCTGGAGGATGGTTGTAAAATTGTAATTCCAACAGAGTTACAGGTTAGTCAGGAAACCATACAAGATAAAGATGAGGAATCGTTTCAGGTTGTTATAACAGATCAAAATACACAAGGGGATAATGATTCTTCTGAAAAATCATCGCTAGTCAATATTAATACAGCGGATGAAGAGAGATTGACAACATTAACAGGAATTGGAAAATCGCGGGCAAAGAGCATCATAGTATATCGGGAAGAACATGGAGCATTTAACTCGATTGAGGAAATTATGAATGTAAGTGGAATCAAAGAAGCAGGCTATCAGAAGATTAAAGACGAAATAACTGTTAAATAATTTTAGAATAAATTGGGGAAAGATGCGTCCCGAATGAAAAGATTGTGTAACGCAGCACAAGAATAGGGAGAGAATGGGTAAGAAGATTCTAGTTGTTGATGATGAAAAATTAATTGTGAAAGGGATACGTTTCAGCCTTGAACAGGACGGTATGGAGGTTGACTGTGCATATGATGGTGAAGAAGCCCTCAAAATGGCAGGAGAAAATACATATGATATTATATTACTTGATATAATGTTACCCAAACTAACAGGCTTTGAGGTGTGTCAGCAGATTCGTGAATTTTCTAACGTGCCAATTGTTATGTTAACTGCTAAAGGCGATGATATGGATAAGATTCTAGGTCTGGAATACGGAGCAGATGATTATATTACAAAACCTTTTAATATTTTAGAAGTAAAGGCAAGAATAAAGGCCATTATGCGTCGAATTGCTACAAAAGAGAACCTGTCATCAGAGAAAATAATTAAAACAGGGGATATGGTACTTGATTGTGATGGAAGAAGAGCCTATATTGAGGATGTCGAAGTTAATCTGACTGCAAAAGAGTTTGATGTGCTGGAACTGTTAGTAAATAATCCAAATAAGGTTTATAGCAGAGAAAATCTATTAAAGATCATTTGGGGAACAGATTATCCAGGGGATGTACGTACAGTGGATGTGCATATAAGAAGATTACGCGAAAAAATTGAAAAGAATCCAAGCGAACCAAAGTATGTTCATACAAAATGGGGCGTAGGGTACTATTATAAAGGATAACAAATGGTCGAGAAAATTAGGGAAAGGATAAAAAGAATATCGATTTTACGAAGCTTTCGTACTAGAATTTTTTTACTGATGCTGTTAATCGGTATTCTTCCCAGTATTGTAGTAAGAAATGGGATTCTTTCTAATTATGAAACAAGAGCAGTAAATGTTAAAATTAGCGAAGTTCAGAATCAATTCAAGATTATAGCAAATCATCTGATTGCCTATAATTATCTTCAGAACACATCTTCCGAGGTCATTAATGCAGAATTAGGACAATTATCCAATTTATATGATGGACGAGTTCTCATAATCAATGGAAATTTCAAGGTACTCAAAGATACATATGAAATCAGTGAAGGAAAAACGATTATCTCAGAAGAGGTAATTAAATGCTTTAAGGGTGAGACAACTTCAAATTATGACCGTGTAAATGGTTTCATCGAAATGACGATTCCCATCACAGAAACGGTACAAACAGCTGATGATGAGGATGAAGAAGCGGTTGTAAGTGGAGTTATGTTAACAAGTGTGTCTACGGATACCATATCCATGACATTAAGCATACTAAGTAGAAAAGCACTAATTATTGATATTACCATGTGTATTGTCATTTTTGCTCTTGCTATGTTAACTTCAAAATATCTGACCAGACCATTTGATAAAGTTTCAAATGCTATTAGCGAAGTCAAAGAAGGATATACGGATGAGGCTTTATCGGTACCGGATTATGAAGAAACAGAACATATTGTTGATGCGTTTAATCAGGTATTATCAAGAATGAGGGTTTTAGATGAATCAAGACAGGAGTTTGTATCAAATGTGTCACATGAATTGAAGACACCAATCACATCTATGAAGGTTTTAGCAGATTCTCTGTTAATGCAGGAAGATGTACCGATAGAACTATATAAAGAATTCCTAGGTGATATTGCAGATGAAATTGACCGTGAAAATAAGATAATCAATGATTTACTTTCTTTGGTTAAATTAGATAAAACAAATTCTGAACTTAATATAACAACGGTATTTATAAATGAAATGATTGAACTTACCTTAAAACGTTTACGTCCAATTGCAAGAAAACGTGATATAGAAGTTGTATTTGAAAGCAATAGACAGGTGACGGCAGAGATTGATGAAGTGAAAATCACATTGGCGCTGACCAATCTTGTTGAAAATGCGATAAAGTACAATAAGGATCATGGAAATGTAAAAGTAACACTTGATGCCGATCATCAGTTTTTCACTGTGGAAATTGCAGATACAGGAATTGGCATTCCACAGGAAGCGTATGATCATATATTTGAACGTTTTTATCGTGTGGATAAATCTCACTCAAGAGAAATTGGCGGAACTGGACTGGGACTTGCAATCACCAGAAATGTTGTTTTGATGCATAGGGGATCGGTTACGGTATCAAGTGTACCCGGAGAGGGAACGGTCTTTTGC
>CAZQTM010000004.1:13365-20908 GCA_964595855.1 uncultured Lachnospiraceae bacterium
CAGGAGCGAGTCTTGAATCTTATCATGAAAATCACGCAGGGAGACATTGAATGAGTAAACGAAATAGAATATTTTACCTCATTATGATAGCGGTTGTTTTATTTGCTTTAGCTGGATGCGGAAAAGAAGAAAATCAGGCAGGTAAAGAAAAATATAGCATCTACTATCTTAATAGAGAAGAAACGAAAATTAATGCATTTGATTATTATACTGATACCAGTGATTCTATGAAGTTAGCTGGTGAATTAATTGAAACAATGTCAAAAATACCGGATGATGTAAATTATCATGAACCTGTTCACAATTTTTCAGTGATTGGTTACCAGATTTATGAAAATCAAATTATATTAAACGTAGATGAAAATTATACGAATCTACCAACGACTACAGAGGTGCTTACAAGAGCGGCATTGGTAAGAACATTAACTCAGATAAGTGGAATAGAGTATGTGTCTATGAAAGTAAGAGATGAAGAACTGATTGATAATTTGGGAAATGTTGTAGGTATTATGGCAGCAAAACAATTTGTAGACAATGCCGGTAATGAGATTAACAGCTATGAAAAAGTGAAACTGACTCTGTATTTTGCATCCAAAACCGGAGATTATTTAATCAAGGCAAATCGTACAGTAGTATATAACAGCAATATTTCATTAGAGAAGCTTGTAGTAGAACAGTTAATCAGTGGGCCAACAAATGATAAGATTTACGCAACCATTAATCCAAATACAAAGATAGTAAATGTTACGGTGAAAGACGGAATATGTTATGTTAATCTAGACGAAGGATTTCTTACCCAACTATCTAATGTATCTGCTGATGTAACCCTATATTCTCTGGTAAATTCATTGGATGAATTACCTAACGTAAATAAAGTCCAGATATCCATAAATGGTGAAACAGATGTTGTTTTTAGGGAACTATATAATTTGTCAACTGTGTTTGAGAGAAATCTGGATATTTTGGAAAAGAAGGAGGACTGATTTATAATAAGATATAGACCATTATGTATTTTATGTGTCTGTCTGATTTTCTCACTATATGCATATTACTTATCACCACAATATAAAGATGAACTTCCACAATACCAGGAAGGGGGTATGAATCCCTTTACTATGGAACAGGTTGATAATGGGGATGCTATTTATCTTTCTGGAGATATCATATACATTAGAGAAAAAGATGGATTAAAAGGAAAGTGCCTTGAAGTAACTCTTAAGAATGTTTATTATTATAACGAAATCAAATCGAAAAGCACACTAGATAAAACACAAAGTAAAATATTGATTACGAGGATGGGCCAGACAATACTATGTACTTTTGATCTTAAAAACGATATCAAAGTAGGACATAGGATATTCTTCCATGGTAATCTTTCTTATTTTACAGAAGCCAGAAATCCAGGCGAATTTAATCAAGCTCTATTCTATAGCTGCAGAGGAGTTCTATTCTCCTTAAATAATTCTTATATCATAGCAAAAAGCAAATCTTATGATAAAATCAGACAATTCCTATATACTACAAGAACAAAAAATGAAGCGGTATTCAAAAAGTATCTTGCGATTGAAGATGCGGCCATTATGAAAGCAATGCTACTTGGTGAGAAAAGTGAAATTGATACCGAAACCAAGGAATTATTTCAAAAGAATGGTATAGCGCATATTCTGGCCATATCAGGACTACACATTTCTTTTATTGGAATGACATTATTTAAACTACTACAACAATTGCAACTACCCAAGTTATTAACTTTTGTAATTAGTGAAACTACGATTATACTATATGTAATTATGGTTGGTTTTTCTCCCTCATCTTTTCGTGCCTTATTCATGTTTTCCCTTTTCTTACTATCAAAAATACTGAAACGTTCTTATGATATGATTACAGCATTAGGAACGGCGGGGATTCTCTTGCTTCTAGAACAACCAATGTATCTTTTTGACTGTGCATTTTTATTATCCTTTTTAGCGATTACTGGCATTGGTGTCTTTTGCAAAAGATTTATAAATTTGATATATCATCCTCCCAAATATACAAATGGTTTTTTTGGCTCGCTTTTTGTTTTTCTAACTACTTTACCAATAATGCTTTACTTCTATTTTGAAATCTCATTTCTGTCAATTTTCCTAAATCTAATCGTAATTCCACTTATGTCAGTTTTATTAGTATCCGGTATTCTCTTACTATTCTTAGATGGTATAACAATTCTTTGTGTTTTACCCGCGGGGATTGTAAGCTTTATCTTATTGATTTATAAGACATGCTGTGTCCATTTGGAGCGTTTTGATATGGTAAGATATAATTTAGGAAGACCACATGTTATACAGATTGTGATATACTATATACTTTTTATCCTTAGCTGTTATCTGCCATGCAAGAAAAAGAAAACAGTATTTGTTACTTTTGTGTTCTTAGCCTGTTTTATTCTTTTTATAAAAGTACAAAATGGTATAGATATATACATGATTGATGTCGGTCAGGGAGACAGCTGCGTTATCATAAATGAAAATCGAAATGTATACATGATTGATGGTGGTAGCAGTTCGAAAACAAATATTGGAAAAAAACGAATTATACCATTTTTAAAATCCAAAGGAATCGGTACTATAGAGGCGGTATTTCTATCTCACCCAGATTCAGATCATATGAATGGAGTTCAGGAAATATTAGAAAATGCTACGAGGGAGCAAATTCATATTAAATCAATCTATATTCTGGATGGTACGAAGAAGGAATATGAAAATATTGTTGAATTGGCAAGGGAAAATAGAACAGAAATATCTGGAATACGTAGAGGTTTTAGAATTGAGGATAAATCGTTGGTACTCAACTGCATTTATCCAAAAACCCCAGATTATATTGATTCACTAAATAATTCATCCTTAATAATGGATATTGAATATCATGATTTTCATATGCTTTCCATGGGAGATTTAGAGGCTAGTGGTGAACAAAAAATGTTGCCATATATTAACCAAACGAGTCAACAATATAATGTATTAAAAGTATCACATCATGGATCAAATACATCCACAAGTGAGACTTTTTTATCTGTTGTAAATCCCGAAATGGCAATTGTGTCATGTGGGAAAAATAATCCATATGGTCATCCACATAAAGAAGTAATACTAAGACTACAAAATTCAGGATGTCAAATCTTACAGACAAGGATGTCAGGATGTATTGATATTCATGTTAATAAAAATGGAAAGAAAAAGGTAACTGGATTTTGTAAGGTCAATGATTAAAACAGATTATAGATAACCACCATCAATTGTAATAATCTGACCCGTAAAATAGGAGGGGGACGATAACATCTGACAGACCAGTGCTCCGACTTCCTCTGGTTGACCAAAACGGTCACTTGGAATATCATCAATGATACTTTGCCTTTCTTCATCTGAAAAACAACGATTCATATCAGTATCAATAACACCACAGGCAATTGCATTTACTTGAATATTGCTGGGTGCTAATTCTTTAGCAAGTGCTTTTGTAAAAGAATTAACCGCTCCCTTTGATGCAGAATAGGCAACCTCCATTGATGCGCCACTATTTCCCCATATTGAAGAGATGTTTATTATTTTACCAGATTTTTTTCGTAACATAATTGGTATTGCTAATTTAGAAGTATAGAAAACAGAATCCAGGTTTGTCTGCATAACATGATGCCAGTCATCAACAGACATTTCTTGTAGCAAACCAATATAAGAAATCCCAGCATTATTAATCAGAACGTCTAGAGTATCAATTTCTTTGAATATTTGTGTAATAAAAGAGAAATCGCTAACGTCTCCAATCATAGTTTTGCATGTAATATGATATTGTTCCTCCAAATTTTCTTGCAGTTCTGATAAAGCGTCTTTGGTATGGATACAGGTTAGAATGAGGTTATAGTGATCTTTAGCAAGTGCAATAGCAATGGCTTTACCAATTCCTCTTGAAGCACCCGTAATTAAAGCAGTTTTTTGATACATTGTATATTCTCCGTTTCATTAATTTGTACACATAGTATTATATAACCTAACACAACATAATCATAAAATTTATGTTATAATTTGTAAAGATGTGTTTATTCTATATGATAAGGAATATATTTTTAAAAGGAGAATGTGCATGAGAGATTTGATAATAATCGGTTCTGGTCCAGCTGGATTAAGTGCAGCAATTTATGGAAGGAGAGCTGGACTTGATACATTAGTTATAGAAGAGACTGGAATTAGTGGAGGACAGGTCCTGAAAACATATGAAGTAGACAATTATCCGGGTTTGCCAGGGATTAGTGGATTTGACCTCGGAATGAAATTCAGAGAACATGCTGATAAAACAGGAGCCGAGTTTATTGATGGAAAAGTATTAAAAATAGCAGATGATAACAATTACAAGATGGTAATAACAGATAACGGAGAATATCGGGCAAAAGCGGTTATTATTGCAACAGGAGCCTCGCACAATAATCTTGGAATACCAGGAGAACAGGAACTTTCCGGAATGGGAGTTTCATATTGCGCAACTTGTGATGGAGCATTTTTTAAGGATAAGATTACAACTGTTGTTGGGGGAGGAGACGTTGCAGTGGAAGACGCAATTTTTCTTTCAAGAGCCTGCAGCAAAGTTTATATCCTTCACAGACGAAATACATTTCGTGCAGCTAAAAAACTACAGGAAACATTGTTTGCACAAAAAAATATAGAGGTAATCTGGGACAGCGTCGTAGAGCACATTAACGGTGATGGACAGGTTGAATCGGTCAGCATAAAAAATGTGAAAACGAACGAAACAAGGGAATTAGAGACAGATGGAGTATTTGTAGCGGTGGGTATTCATCCCAATACAAATGCTTTTGAGTCGAAGACTTTAAAGGATGAAAAAGGATATATCATTTCGAATGAGGACGGTGTTACGAACATACCTGGAATCTTTGCAGCAGGCGATGTTCGTACAAAAGATGTACGACAAATTGTTACAGCTGTTGCAGATGGTGCCAATGCTGTTTATGCAGCCCAAAAATATATGAATAATATGAAGTTTTAGTAGTTCAGGAAACCCTTAACATTTTATGGAAATATTAGTAATTAGTTGACAGTTTATTACAGCAGTGTTATATTTATTAACAGATGTAACAAATTTGTAACAATTGACATAACTACTAAGTCTGTGGAGGGTTATATGACAAAAAAAGGAATTAAAGTAAGTGCTTGCATATTGTCAACAACATTACTTTTATCCGGAAACAGCATGTTTGCAAATGCAACCGGTGTATCAGGTTCTTTACCAGCAGCAGGACTCGGACTGGCATTAGAGGAAGGTAGTTCATTAAAAGAAGTAAAAGAAGAAGTTAAGGATATTGTGAAAAACAACTCGGATACATCTACTGCAATAAAAGCAGATAACGGAATTGTGTCCGTTGGAGAAGCAGTCATTACAGCCGATAAAGAAATTGTTGAACCTATCGTAGCAACCATTTCTTCACCTGATGAAATAGCAAATGAGGTAAAAGAAGATTTTACCAGTCTGGTAATCGCCAGGGTTAATGACTACGTAAATGTCAGAGATATACCGAGCGAAGATGGTGAGGTAGTCGGAAAATTATATGATAAATCAGTTGGTAATTTTATTGAAGAGGAAAACGGATGGTACAAGATAGAATCAGGTAATTGTACCGGTTATGTAAAAGCTGAGTACTGTGTGACTGGCGATGACGCTGTGAATCTTGCAAAAGAAGTCGGTACAAGAATTGCAACAGTTACCACCACAACATTAAAGGTTCGTGAGGAGCCAAGCATGGATGCTCCGGTACTTGGGTTAATTCCTATTGATGATGAGTTGACCGTATCTGAAGAAATTGATGGATGGGTTAAGGTAGATATAGAAGAAGGTAGTGGGTACGTTTCAAATGAATTCGTATCACTTTCCACAGAATTTGTAAAAGCTGAATCGAAAGAAGAAGAGGAAGCAAGATTACAGAAGGAAAAAGAAGCTAGGGACGCTGCAAGAGCTGCAGCAGCAGCTAAAGCAAATGAAAATGTTGAAAGTTCTGATAACAGTTCGACACAATCATCACCTGCAATAACAGTAAGCGGAAGTGGAACAGGTTTTGATGTAGCAAATTATGGTTTAAATTTCGTTGGTAATCCGTATGTTTATGGTGGTACCAGTTTGACAAATGGAACAGATTGTTCGGGATTTGTAATGAGTGTATATGCAAACTTTGGTGTATCGCTTCCACATTCATCAGCAGGAGATAGAAGTGTCGGTTATGATGTTGGTAGCATTGATAATGCACAGCCTGGTGATTTGGTTTGTTATTCCGGTCATGTTGCATTATATATTGGTAACGGTCAGATTGTTCATGCAAGTACTTCGAAAACGGGAATTATTGTATCCAATGCGTCTTACCGTCAACCACTAGCTGTAAGAAGAATATTCTAATACAAAAACAATAAGAGTTTAAATCCCCCTATCGTTTTGATAGGGGGATTTTTTTGCGCGGACAATGAACTTTGAATTGTTTTAGTTTTCTGAATTTATTAATTGAAACTTTTTGGATTAAAATATCATAGTTAGTGAAGATGCACAAATTTTGTCGAAATCAAGCGAAAACTAAAAAAATATAAAAAAAAGATATCCACATAAAAAAACTAATAATTAAGCCAAAAAGACAGTTATACACTCAGTTATACACATTATGCACATGTCAAATAACAAAAAAGCAGGCAAAAATTAGTTTTAAAATGGAACAAACGTTTTGTGAAGTTCTGATAAATTTTAAAAATGTAAGAAAAAAATAATAATTTGTCGAAGAAAGACAACTATTAAAAAAATATTAAATATTCTGAAATTTGTGCCATCTATGGACAAATGATGTGAAAACGTGATAAAATATTATTACATTAATTGAAGTACCATTAATGGAATCTTGAAACAGAAGGGATGATTGATATGAAATTTATAATCATTGGAAAGAACATTGATGTTACAGAGGGATTGAAAAGTGCAATTAAGGATAAAATAGGAAAGTTGGAGAAGTATTTCACCCCTGAGACAGAAGCACATGTGACTTTAAGCGTAGAAAAAGAAAGACAAAAAATTGAAGTAACAATTCCAGTAAAAGGAAGTGTTATAAGGTCAGAACAGATTAGTAATGATATGTACGTTTCAATCGATTTGGTCGAGGAGATAATAGAAAGACAACTTAAAAAGTATAAGAATAAATTAATTGAGAAACAACAGAACAATGGATATTTCAAGCAGGAATTCATGGACAAGGATTACATGGAGGAAGAAGAAATAAAGATTGTAAGGACCAAGAAATTTGATATAAAACCAATGTATCCAGAAGACGCCTGCGTTCAGATGGAGTTAACCGGACATAATTTCTTTGTATTCTTTAATGCAGAGACAGACCAGGTTAATGTTGTATATAAGAGAAAAGGAAACACATACGGTTTGATTGAACCGGAATACTAATTCAAAAGTTGCATAGTAAGTGATTATTTATTATAATAAACGAAGAAATTCAACTGAATTTCTTCGTTTTTTT
>CAZQTM010000004.1:21008-29363 GCA_964595855.1 uncultured Lachnospiraceae bacterium
AGCATTTTTTATTTCTTATCTATTGAAAGAAGATATTTGTGATACCATACCCGTTACAATAGCGGGCCTCATATTAATACTCTATTTCCTAGCTTTCTTTAGAAAACTTAATATGATTGATAGTCTGTCATTGATTATTTTGATTGTTCTCTTTCTTATAGTTTCTTTCATGAAAAAAGAAGGTAGGAAAGATATCTTTTCTGCATTTAGGAAAACAATGTTACATACTCAGACGATTATGATTCTCTTGTTTATTATTTTGTTCACGATATTGGTAAGAAATCAGATCACCACATGGTGGGATGATATCAATTATTGGTCATCTGACACAAAGGCACTTTATTATTTAAACGGATTTGCAGGAAAATATGGTAATGTCTCTCCCGAATTCGGGGATTATCCACCAGCACTGCAACTTTTCAAATGGTGGTTTACGCACTTTAATCCGAACGGATTTATGGAAGGACTCATGTTTGCAGGATACTACTGCATGAACTTTGCTTTTTCACTTCCTTTATTAAAAAAATTAAAGACAAAGAATATCTTATTGCAATTATTAGCTTGTTTCACTTTATTTTTATTGCCGGGAGTAACAAATGGTATTTGCTATAGTGGTACCTGTGCAGATGTAACAATGGGTATCGTTTATGGATTATTGTTATGGGCCATATGGGATTATGCAGGGCATACCAGCTTGTATTATTACCTGCGAATTACGTTGTACCTGTCGGTTCTTGTGTTAACAAAATCAGTTGGTGTTGAGTGGGCATTTTTTTCATTATTATTTTTGCTTTTATTCTACAGGAGATGGAAGAGCCAGAAGGAAATTCCTTTTCATGGAAAAGAAAGCAGGAAAATTGTTATTGCGGGTGTAATAGGAATTGTGTTTGAGGTTAGTTGGCTTTTTTTCTGCCTTATGAACCGAAGGGTTGCCAAACTTACCAGTGCAGGGATAAAAATGGCTACAAATGGAAATTATGAGCTACCGGGTAATACCATGGAAAAGATAGGGTATTACATGAAAGGCTTTTCTCTTTATCCAATGCATACGGATAAAACATGGGTTATTGATTTATCGTCATTAATGTTATTGATACTGTTTTTCGTAATAATTATTTTAATGAAGAAAAAGCATGTATTGGATTCTTTTGAGACGAAGAGAATGATTTTATTTACGGTGTTCACCGCGCTTGCAGCGTATGGTATCATATTTATCGGACACATTACGATTTTTGCAGGGGAATTGCAATATCTGGATGCGGCAGTAATGGCTTTATCCATTTCAAGATATGCTGCACCATTTACTATAGGAACGATGTATCTGTTAATTGGGATTATAATTTCAAGACTAGATAGTAAAAAAGCATATATTTATTGCTTACTATTTATTTTACTTACAACCAATTATCCTGCAGCTTATCAATCATTAATTGGGTATCAAGATGAAGTAAAACAATCAAATCAGTATAATATTGATATGATTGATCACGATGCTATGCAGTTTTTAAAGCTTTCAAAGAATGAAAAAGAACTATGGGCGAAAAGAGTTCTGTATTTAAGAGATGACAATGTGATTCACTGGATAAAAGATACATATGTAAGCTTTCAGGCTTCGCCTATTGCAGTTGTGTATAATGGTATTGATACAACGGATATGACAGGTGAGGATCTGGGAAATAAGATGATGAAATCGCATGCCTCATATTTGTATGTTGATAAAGTGGCTGGAGATCCGGGACCTCTTTTAGATCACTATCTGGAAGATGGTAAATTTGAATATCAAACTTTATATGCAATAAAAAATATTAATGGCCTAATTCAATTAGAAAAAGTGAAGGGATTAAAATAGAAATCATGAAGAGTAATCTGATACCGGTAATCATACCGGCATATGAACCGGATGAAAAATTAATATTGCTCCTTAACAATTTAAAAGAAACAGGAATTTCACCGGTAGTAGTGGTGGATGATGGATCTGATGGGGAGAAGTATCAGAAAATATTTGAAGAGATTGAGACACAGTATCCATTTACCGTTTTACACCATGCAGTTAACATGGGAAAGGGAAGGGCTTTGAAAACGGCCTTTAATTATTGCCTTATACAGTATCCACAGATTCTTGGCTGTGTGACAATAGATTCAGATGGTCAGCATACCATTTCAGACATGATAAAATGTATGGAAGCATTAACAAAACATCCTCAGGCACTTATACTTGGTACGAGAAATTTTAATGAGAAGGGAATTCCATACAGATCCTTATTTGGAAACAAATTTACAAGCAAAGTAATGAAACTTTTATCAGGAATATCTGTTTCAGATACACAGACGGGACTTCGGGCAATCCCCTTTGATTTTATGAAAAGGTTACTGAATGAAAAGGGGGAACGCTACGAATTTGAAACAAATATGCTTTTAGATACAAAAGATGATGAGAGAGAAATTATTGAAGTTCCTATTCAAACTATATATATAGAAGAAAATGAAACAAGTCATTTCAACCCCTTAAAAGATTCCATAAGAATTTATGCTGTATTTTTTAAATTTATTTTTTCTTCCTTGTCTTCCAGTGTTGTGGATTTACTAACCTTTACTTTCTTTTGTTATGCACTGTGTAATATTCAGACTTTAGAAACAGGATATATTCTTCTTGCAACAATTTTTGCAAGAATTCTGTCAGCAACTTATAACTTCCTGATAAATTATAAAATTGTATTTAAGAGCAGAAAAAGAACATGGAAAACAATTTTAAGGTATGCACTTCTAGCAGTTGCCATTATGTTAGTCAGTGGATTAAGTGTTACACATCTGCATACATGGATACCGGTAAGAGAAGTGCTCATAAAGATTCCGGTAGATCTTATTTTGTTTTTGGTTAGTTTTTTTGTACAAAGAGAGTTTGTTTATAAATAATGGAATTCATCAATAGAAAAAATGGTATTTATTCATGCTTATGATGGGAGAAAGCATATACTTATACGAAGATTATTAAGGAAATTTTGAATGAGCCGATTAAATATCATAAAACGTGCAATTTTGATTGAAGTTATGCTTATTATGTTGGCTGTTTCGGTAAACGGAATGGTAGTACAAATAAGAGAAACAAGTACAGATGGTAGAGAAAAAAAAGAAAAGGAAGAAAAGGAAGAAAAGGAATTTATTAAGTGGATTGATTTCACTCCTACATGCGAGGCATTATCAGAGGCTTATAGAATAGATGTTGAAACATATGGAAAGAATAATCATGTTGACTGGATATCATTACTTGCACTGACAGCATCAAAAACAGGTGGTGAATTTAATAAAAAATCGATACGTGTTTTAAAGGATATGGCTAATAAAATTGCAAAAGGTGAGACTTCTGTTGAAAAGGAGGCAAAGGATTTAAAATACTATTCTTTTTATAAAGAAGCATATGATGCAGTACTATCTGGGATGGTTGGAGAATTTGAAATAGAAACTGCTGATGAAAGTGGTAAAAAAAGTTGGGCGAAAAAATATGGACTTAAATCATTTATTCCAATAGCCAAGGGATTTGAATATAGTGATTATGATGATTTTGGATCATCACGTAGTTTTGGTTATAGAAGAAAACATTTAGGACATGATATGATGGGTCAGATTGGCACACCTGTTATTGCTATAGAATCAGGAGTAGTGGAAGCAATAGGATGGAACCGTTATGGCGGATGGAGAATTGGAATTAGAAGTTTTGATAAGAAACGCTACTATTATTACGCTCATTTAAGACAAAATTATCCCTATCAGTCCAATCTTAAAGAAGGAAGCGTTGTAACAGCAGGAGATGTAATTGGATATATGGGTCATACCGGATACAGTGATAAAGAAAATGTGAATAATATTAAGGTAACCCATTTACACTGGGGATTACAGATTATTTTTGACGAATCTCAAAAGGACAGTGATAATGAAATATGGATTGACTGCTACCAATTAACAAAGTTTTTATATAAAAATAGATGTGAAACCTATAAAAAAGAAGGAACAAAAGAATGGGACAGAGTTTTCGACATGAAAGACCCAAAAACCATTGCAAAATGAAATATGCTATGATAAAATAAATGCGTTAAACAATGACAAAAAAATAACAATCCTAATTATGTTGAAAGGAGTCATGAAAAATGGCAAAAAAAGTAGTTTTGGCAGGCGCATGCCGTACAGCCATCGGTACTATGGGCGGATCATTAAGTACAACACCCGCTCCGGAACTTGGTGCAATTGTAATTAAAGAAGCTTTGAATAGAGCAGGTGTTGCTCCAGATCAAGTTGATCATGTATATATGGGATGTGTAATTCAGGCAGGACTTGGACAGAATGTTGCACGTCAGTCAGCGATAAAAGCTGGTTTACCAGTAGAAGTTCCAGCAGTAACAGTTAACGTTGTATGTGGTTCGGGACTTAATTGTGTTAACATGGCAGCACAAATGATTCAGGCAGGAGATGCAGATATCGTAGTAGCTGGTGGTATGGAGAATATGTCAATGGCTCCATATGCGATACCACAGGCACGTTTTGGATATAGAATGAACAATGGTACTTTAGTGGATACCATGGTTAATGATGCACTTTGGGATGCATTCAACAATTATCATATGATTAAGACGGCAGATAATGTTGCTGCCCAGTGGGGAATTACTCGTGAAGAGTTAGACGACTTTGCATTAAAGTCACAGCTTAAGGCAGAAAAAGCTCAGAAAACAGGTGCTTTTGAAGACGAAATAGTACCAGTAATGATAAAAAAGAAAAAAGAGATGATAGAGTTCAAAGTAGATGAGGGACCTCGTCAGGGCTCAACAATCGAAGGACTTACAAAACTTCGTGCAATTAACCCTGATGGAGTTGTAACAGCGGGTAATGCTTCCGGTATTAATGATGGTGCTGCAGCAATTGTTGTTATGAGTGAAGAGAAAGCAAAAGAATTAGGAGTAAAACCTATGGCAACTTTCGTGGCTGGTGCTCTTGGCGGTGTAGATCCATCTATTATGGGTGTTGGACCAGTTGCTTCAACAAAGAAAGTGCTTGCTAAAACAGGTATGAAGATTGAAGATTTCGATATCATTGAAGCAAATGAAGCTTTTGCTGCTCAGTCAGTAGCAGTTGGACGTGATCTTGGTATTGATGTAGAAAAACAGTTAAATCCAAATGGTGGAGCTATCGCCCTTGGACATCCTGTTGGAGCTTCAGGTTGCCGTATTCTTGTAACACTGCTTCATGAGATGCAAAAAGCAGACGCTAAGAAAGGTCTTGCTACTCTTTGTATCGGTGGTGGAATGGGCTGCTCAACAATCGTAGAGAGAGAGTAACATTATGGGTAAGCAGACCCGGGCAAAACCGGTCTGCTTATTCAATGAAAAGAAATAGAAGGAGAACAAAAATGGAATTTGTTTTATATGAACAAAAGGATGCAGTAGGAATTATTACAATTAATCGTGAAAAAGCACTGAATGCATTGAATTCTACAGTACTTAATGAACTGGATGCTACACTTGATCAGGTTAATCTGAATGAAGTAAGATGTTTGATTCTTACTGGCGCAGGACAGAAGTCTTTTGTTGCCGGAGCAGATATAGGGGAAATGAGTTCCCTTACAAAAGAACAGGGAGAAGCATTTGGTAAAAAAGGAAATGATGTTTTTCGTAAGTTAGAGACATTCCCAATTCCTGTTATTGCCGTAGTAAATGGCTTTGCTCTTGGTGGTGGATGTGAAATTTCTATGAGTTGTGATATCAGAATCTGTTCTGATAATGCCTTATTTGGACAACCTGAAGTAGGACTTGGTATTACACCTGGATTTGGTGGAACACAGAGACTTGCTCGTTTAGTTGGTGCAGGCATGGCAAAACAGATGATTTATACAGCAAGAAATATCAAAGCTGATGAAGCACTTAGAATTGGACTTGTAAATGCTGTTTATACACCGGAAGAATTAATGGGAGCAGCATTAAAGATGGCAGCAGGAATTGCAAAAAATGCGCCTATCGCTGTTAGAAATTGTAAAAAAGCTATCAATGAAGGACTTTCACTTGATATGGATCAGGCAATTGTTGTAGAAGAAAAATTGTTTGGTAATTGCTTTGAAACAGAGGATCAGAAGTATGGTATGGCTTTCTTCCTTGACAAAAACAAGGAAAAAGTAAAAGAATCTTTCAAAAACTGTTAATTAATTAATTTTATTTTATAGGAGGAACAATCATGAAGGTTGGAGTTATCGGTGCCGGAACAATGGGATCCGGAATTGCACAGGCTTTTGCCCAAACAGAAGGTTATGAAGTATATCTTTGCGATATCAATAACGAATTTGCTGCTAATGGTAAAAACAAAATTGCAAAAGGGTTAAACAAATTAGTTGAAAAAGGAAAAGTTACACAGGAGTATGCTGAAGGTATTCTATCAAAAATTACTACAGGTACAAAAGATATTTGTACCAATGCTGATTTAGTTGTAGAAGCTGCTCTTGAAGTAATGGATATTAAGAAACAGACATTCAAAGAGTTACAGGATATCGTTCCTGCAACATGTATTTTTGCAACAAATACATCTTCTCTTTCTATCACAGAAATTGGAGCTGGATTAGACAGACCAGTAATTGGAATGCATTTCTTTAACCCAGCAAACAGAATGAAACTTGTTGAAGTAATTGCTGGCTTAAATACACCTGCAGAAGTAGTTGAAAAGATTAAAGAAATTTCAGTTGAAATTGGAAAAGAGCCTGTACAGGTTGAAGAAGGACCTGGATTTGTTGTTAACAGAATTTTGGTTCCAATGATTAATGAAGCAATCGGCATCTACGCAGAAGGCATAGCATCTGTTGAGGGTATTGACAATGCAATGAAACTTGGTGCTAATCACCCAATGGGTCCTCTTGCACTTGGTGATTTAATTGGTCTTGATATTGTACTGGCTATAATGGAAGTTTTGGAGAAAGAAACAGGCGATCCAAAATATCGTCCTCATCCACTTCTTAGAAAGATGGTTCGTGGAAAACAGCTTGGTATGAAGACTGGAAAAGGATTCTACGACTACAACAAATAAAGTACATTTGTCACAAATAAAAAACATTTGTCACAAATAAAGTGCATTTGTCACAAATAATTTGATAAAAACATTGGAGGAAATAAAATCATGGATTTTTCTTTAAGCAAAGAACATGAAATGGCGAGAAGTCTTTTTAAAGAATTCGCTGAAAAAGAAGCAAAACCTCTTGCTCAGGAAGTAGATGAAACAGAAAACTTCCCAAGAGAAACAGTTGAAAAAATGGCTAAACTTGGCTTTCTTGGAATTCCGGTTCCAAAGGAATACGGTGGACAAGGTTGCGATCCATTAACATATGCTATGTGTGTTGAAGAACTTTCAAAGGTTTGCGGAACAACAGGTGTAATTGTTTCTGCACATACTTCTCTTTGCTGTGACCCTATTATGACATATGGTAATGAGGAGCAGAAACAGAAATATTTAGTACCTCTTGCTAAAGGTGAAAAACTTGGAGCTTTTGGATTAACTGAACCAGGTGCTGGTACAGATGCACAGGGAGTACAGACCAAAGCTGTTTTAGATGGCGATGAATATATCTTAAATGGTTCAAAATGCTTTATTACAAATGGTAAGGAAGCAGATATCTATATTATCATAGCTATAACTGATATTATTGAAGATAAAAAAGGAAGAAAGAAGAAACTCTTCTCAGCATTTATCGTTGAAAAAGGAACACCAGGATTTACTTTTGGTACAAAAGAAAACAAGATGGGTATTCGTGGATCATCCACATATGAGCTTATTTTCCAGGATTGCAGAATACCAAAGGAAAACTTATTAGGAGCTGCTGGAAAAGGATTTGCAATTGCTATGCATACTCTTGATGGTGGACGTATTGGTATCGCTGCACAGGCTCTCGGACTTGCTGAGGGAGCTCTTGAAACAACTGTTGATTATGTAAAAGAAAGAAAACAGTTTGGAAGAGCAATCGGTGCTTTCCAGAATACTCAGTTCCAGTTAGCAGATATGGCTACAAAATGTGAAGCCGCTCAGTTGTTAGTTTACAAAGCTGCAATGGCAAAAGCAACTAAAAAAGTATATTCAGTTGAGGCTGCTAAAGCTAAATTATATGCTGCAGAAGTTGCAATGGAAGTTACAACAAAGGCTGTTCAGTTGCATGGTGGTTACGGTTATATTAGAGAATATGATGTTGAACGTATGATGAGAGATGCTAAGATTACTGAGATTTATGAAGGTACAAGCGAAGTTCAGAGAATGGTAATCTCAGGAGACTTATTGAAATAACCTTCGCTAAAGTACAACGTTCATTATGATTGGATAAATAAAAAATAAGGAGATAAG
>CAZQTM010000005.1:0-1291 GCA_964595855.1 uncultured Lachnospiraceae bacterium
TAATGTAAAATACTAAAATAAAGGAGTAAGATAATATGTTTGATCGAATATTTGCCAACTACTTAGTAGATTCTGGTAAATTGACTACTGAAAATTTACGAGATATTTTTTCTAGTCAAGAACAAAAACGTGTACGACTTGGAGTAATCGCTGTTTCAGAGAAGCTGATGACTATTGAACAAGCTGAAGAGGTTAATCAATTACAATCTGTCTACGATAAACGTTTTGGTGATATAGCTGTTGACAAAGGTTATCTTACAGCTGAACAGGTAAGCAGGCTGTTGGCACTTCAAGGCAATTCTTTCTTGGCATTTGTCCAGTCTGTCATAGATAGTAACTATCTAAACATGGAAGAAATTGAATCTGAACTTAACCGCTATCAAAAAGATAATAATTTCACACTAATGAATATGGAAGATTTAAAAAGCTGTGATATCAATAGAATTATTAGCATTTTTGTATATCAGCAGCCATCTATACTTCAATCCTTATGTGGCGTAATGGTGAGAACTGTAGCAAGATTAGTTGATTATCATGTTTACATTAAAAGTCCTTATGAAATAAAAGAGTTACCATATCAGTTTCTATCTATGCAGGAATTAAATGGACAGCATAAAATTTTAACTGCTATATCCGGTTCTTCTGATGCAATGAAGGAAGCTGCAATTGGGTTTGCTGGCGAACAGTACATTGAAAACGAGGAAGATGCTCTGGATGCTTTATGTGAATTAGTGAATTGTGTAAACGGACTGCTTGCAACGGAAATGGGTACAAAAAATATTGATCTTGATATGGAGGTTCCTCATTATTATTTAGAAAAAGGTGCCTTACGTGCCAATAGTCTATTCTGTCTTCCGGTAATGATCAGAGGCCTGGAAGTTGACATGATAATGGCTTTAGATCAAGAATATTCGTTGTAGAAAAGGAGAATAAAGATGGCAAAAATATATATTGTTGACGACTCTAGAATTTTTCGTAAAATATTAAAAACAACACTTTCAGAAAATGGACATGAAATTATTGGGGAAGCAGGTAATGGTCAGGAAGCTCTGGATCAACTAAAAAATATTTCTCCCGATGTCATTACACTAGATATTACAATGCCCATAATGGACGGTTTACAAACTTTAGTAGAGATTAAAAATACATATCCCAATATAAAAGTTGTTATGGTCAGTGCTGCAGGTCAAAAAGCAAAAGTTATGGAAGCAATAAAAAATGGTGCAGTTGACTTCTTGCAAAAGCCCTTCCAACCAGATGAAGTGGCATCCGTAATTACCCGGATTCTTGC
>CAZQTM010000005.1:1391-28933 GCA_964595855.1 uncultured Lachnospiraceae bacterium
TGCAAAAGCCCTTCCAACCAGATGAAGTGGCATCCGTAATTACCCGGATTCTTGCTAAATAACTAATAGAGAAGGAATTTCCTAATATACTCGGGAAATTCCTTCTCTATTTTATCTTGAACCTTTATCATAAATTGTACCAAGCGCTCTTGGAGATCTATTATGCTTTGAGAAAAAGATTAACAAAAGCAGTGTCAGTATGTATGGCAATGTCATTACAAGATCCTGATAGCTGCTTGGCATCTCAAGTTGTTGAACCAACATATAACCACCACTTCTTGCAAATCCAAATAGTAAACATGCACCTAAAGTCGGCATAATCTTCCAGTTTCCAAATATCAATGCTGCTATAGCAAGATATCCATATCCAACATATATATTTCCTGAAAAATTGGCTGAAATCGAGTATGCAAAACAAATACCTCCTAGACCAGATAATGCTCCAGAAATCATTACTGCAAGTAGACGCGTTGTTGATACGTTGATACCGGCTGCATCTACGGCTTGAGGATTATCCCCACATGCTCTAAGATGCAATCCGAATTTTGTCTGATACATTACATACCATGCTATCGCTGCTATTACAATAATCACCAGTTCAAAAGAGTACATATCTGTAAAAGCTCTTCCGATAATCGGAATAGAGGATAATCCCTTAATCGAAATTTTTGATGAAACGGTTAATACAAATTTATCCGATGTCTGACCAAATACACTAGTATTAATCTGTTTTGTCAGATATGTTGTTAAAGCCATGGCTAAAATATTAATAACAATACCACTTATAACCTGATTAGCTTTAAATCTTATACATAGTAGAGCATGCAACAAGGAAAAAATCATTCCTCCTATTATCGCAAACACCATAGCAAGATAAAAAGGAATTGGTGAATTTCCACTGAAGTTTCCCGCAATTAAAACCGCTACGAGTGCTCCAATAAAAGCACCAAATCCCTGCAATCCTTCAATCGCTAAGTTTGTAATTCCACTTCTCTCACAATAAATACCACCAATTGCCATTATAAACAAGGGTAATGCAAAGGAAAGTCCATCACTTATTATTACATTCATTTATTTACCCTCCTTACTGTTAATTCGGTATTTTATATAGCCATTACATGCACTAAATAAAAGAATCATGCCGGTAACAACAGAGGCAATTTCGGCCTGTACTCCAGAAGTAGAACTCATGTAAGTACTTCCTTTTCCAATTATGGTAATTAAAACAGATGAGATAATTACACCAATTGGATGATTACTTCCTAACAGAGATACCGCTATTGCATCAAATCCCGTACTGCTTAATACCTTTGGCTGAATGGAAGCGAAGTAACCAAGGTAATATGTAACCCCAGCTAATCCTCCTAATGCTCCTGAAAGTGCCATAGCCAGTTTCAGATTTTTACCTACATTAATTCCGGCATAATTTGCAGCACTCCTTGAGTATCCAACTGCCTCAAGCTCGTACCCTGTCTTCGTCTTCTCAAGTAAAAACCAGATAATAAATGCAGTAATCAATGCAAGAAAAATTCCCAAAGGAATATCTAGTTTCAAATCTCCAATTACAACGTCTGTAAGCGTCAAGCGAGAGGATTTCAAAATACTTTTTGATTGTCTTGATACCGGATCAACAAAGTATGTATTTATAAAAAAGCTTACCCAATATTGAATTATATAATTTAACATGATAGACGATACTACTTCATTAATATTAAATCTTTCTTTCAAAAAACCTATGAGATATCCTACAAGTCCACCTGCTATAAATCCAACTATAATAACAAAAGGTCTTGCCATAACAGAAGGCAATTCACTATATCCAACTATAATGGATGCGGTAAAACCAGCTGCCAGCATTTGTCCTGAAATACCAATATTGAATAGTCCTGCCCTTAATGCTACCAGTACAGCCAGCGCAGCGAAAATCATTGGCGTTACATAATTCAGATAACTCATAAAGTCAGTAAACATACTTCGATGTCCTGCATAAGATGCTTTTGGGGCAAATCCGCAGCCCTGTAACAGATTATAATATGCATAAAATGGATTCTTGCCTGTTATTCCAATAGCAACTGCACATGCAATAAGACTTAATATGATTGCGAAAACAGGGATTGAAATAAACTGATACTTTTTATTACCAATTGTAATATGGGCAAATTTACGAAAAATATTATTCTTTTTCATTCTGCTTTACCCCCATCATATATTCTCCGACCTCATTCGTTGTCAAGGACCTCGCGTCGGCAATCTTTTGAATCTCACCGTTATAAATAATAGCAATTGTATCGGCACAATTCATGATTTCATCTAACTCAAGAGAAACAAGTAAAATTGCTTTTCCTTTGTTACGCTCTCCAATAATCTGCTTATGAATATTTTCAATAGCTCCAATATCAAGACCACGTGTAGGCTGGACAAAAATCATTAATTTAGATGACAATTCAATTTCTCTTGCAATAATTGCTTTCTGCTGATTACCACCGCTCATCGAACGAACTATCGTATCATTGCCCCTTCCACACCGAATATCATACTTGGATATCAGACTATCTCCTCTCTTTTCAAATTCTGCTTTATTCAATACACCCTTTTTACAGTATGGCTCCTTATAGTAATCTTTTAAGCACAAATTTTCCGCTAACGAGAAATCCATTACAAGTCCATAATTCTGCCTGTCTTCAGGGATATAGGAAATACCTTCCATTGTGCGTTTACGAATACTATAATTTGTAATATCAATATCGTTAAGTTTTATCGTCCCCTTATTTGCCTTTATTAATCCAGCAATCCCATCGGCTATTTCAACTTGTCCATTTCCCGATACTCCAGCTATTGCCAGAATTTCACCTTCACAAATAGAAAATGATACATCCTTCACTACCGGAAATTTATCTCTATTATATATAGTTAAATGAGAAACATTTAGTATTTCCTTTCCATACTTTGGTTCCTCTTTAAATGTATCAAAACTCACTTCACGACCTACCATAAGATTAGCCATTTTCTTTGTGTCAGTTTCTGCAACATTCAAAATATCAATTAACTTACCTCTGTTCAAAATTGCGCATCGGTCTGCTACCTTTTTTATTTCTTCAAGCTTATGGGTAATTAGGATAATTGTTTTACCCTGATTTCGTAGTCCTTTTATAATTTCAAGAAGAAATTCAATTTCTTGAGGTGTTAAAACTGCAGTTGGTTCATCAAAAATCAAGATTTCTGCTTCCCTATATAACATTTTTAATATTTCGACACGCTGTTGCGTGGAAACGTTAATATTTTCTATAACATCAGTTGGCTTAACTTCCAGACCATACTGTTTTGATAATTTTGAGATTTCTTCATTTGCACGCTTAATATCAACACTAGGAATAAATCCCAGAACCTTTTTCCTCGGTTCCATTCCTAATACAATGTTTTCAGCAATTGTATAATTAGAAATCAATTTGAAATGTTGATGTACCATACCTATATTTAATCTTGTTGCATGATTCGGCGATGATATATTAACCTTTTTTCCTCTGATATAAATTTCACCTTCATCAGGCTCATCCATACCAAAAAGCATACTCATTAGAGTAGATTTTCCGGCACCATTTTCACCTAGTATAGCATATATTTCGCCTTTTTTTATCTGTATTGTCACATCATTATTTGCAACAACTCCAGGAAATCTTTTTGTTATGTGTTTCATCTCAACAATATAATCTGACATAGCTGCCTCCTGTTTGTGGCATTTAATTGCTACCCACGTAAACAATAAATCGTTCGCTCTGTGAACGATATTATTGTCATAAATAAAAGGGGATGTTAGACTTCTAACAACCCCTAAATTTTACCTTATTTTAGAAAATTTATCAATGCTTGTTCATTAAATAACAAGTATCATATTCTACCAACTAAAGCTATCTGGTGTAATATTATTGAAATTAGCTGCTGGAACAATACTACCTGCTTTTACTGCCTCATAAGCATCATTCAATTTTGTAATTACATCATCTGATAGCTGACATCTTCCAGCTTCACTTACAAATCCGGTTGAATCTGAATTTGCCATCAATGTTTCATTAGCGCCCTTAAATGTTCCATTAACAACGTTCTCTAACTGTTTTGTTACGTTTGTATGCATAACTTTTAAACCACTTGTTAAGACAATATTGCTGTCACCATTGGCTCCATCATCATACTGGTCTGTATCACATCCGATTACATATACATCTTTTGCTTCCTTTATAGCTGTGAATACACCATTTCCGGAGTTACCAGCAGCTACAAAGATAATGTCACAACCTTCGTTGATTAATGCATTACCTACTACTTTACCTGTAGCTTCATCGTTGAAATCACCAACATAATTACCGCCAACATTAGCACCTGTAACATCTGTTCCAGCATAAGATGGTAATTCTACAACATCAACTTTCTTATTCTCTGTACCATTTACATATTTAACACCACATTCAAAACCATACTGATAGTTTACATTGGAAGGATAAGCAATACCATTTACAACTGCTACTTTATTTGTTGCTGTTGTAAGAGCAGCTGCCATACCTGCAAAGAAACCACTTTCCTGTTCTGCAAAACACATAGCATAGATATTGTCAACTTCTATAGAATTTCCATCAGCATCGCTTGGGAATGAATCAACCAAAATAAATTTAACATCAGGGTTTTCCTGTGCAATTGTTGATATACCAGCAAACTGGAAACCACAACAAACAATTACATCATAGTCAGCAACGATATCAGCTACTGCCTGTACAGATGCTGCAACATCACCAGTAGGTTCCTGAACTGGTGTAACCGTGCAATCAGGATAACTTTCAATAAACGTTAAGATACCATTATAGTTATCTTCATTGAAAGAACCATCATCTACACCTGATGGACTGGATACAATTGCAATTTTTAAAGCAGGAGATTCTGCCTGAGCTGATTCAGATGATGAATCCGTTACAGCTTCTGTCTCTTCCCCTGTTATTTCTGTGTTTGAATCCTTTGTACTTGTTCCACAGGCAACTAATGAAAATACCATTGTAGTTGCAAGTACGATTGCTAAAAACCTTTTCATGTTTCCTCCTTTTTCCCTATCCGGGTCCCTCGTATAATATATTACTTGAACAATATAACATTGAAAAAACTTTGTGGCAATAATAACAAAAAAATTTTACTAATTACAGATGATTTTCGCCAACTGTTCCATGGTCGAATCAGAAGGAATTTCATGACTTCCTGCTGTTATTCTTCTGTCAAATCCATTTTGCATAAGATAATGATCAAATTCTTTTGCATTATCAATTAGACCAGCTTCATATAGTTTACTGCTTACGGTACCTGAACCCTCACCTTTGTTTACCACAATGACAACGCTTTTTGTTGTTTCATTATCTGTCGGTTCAACTTCTGTATTTTCTATTGTCAAATCTATTTGAGGTTCTTCTGATGATTCCTCCTTGGATTCTACTGTCGTATTTTCTGTATTTGTCGTAGCTTCCTCTGCCTCTTTTGTCAAATCTTCTTCTGTGTCAACAGTTATAGACTCCGTTTCATCTTCTGATGATAAATCGGATAAAACAGTTTTCTCCGTCATACCCAATTCCTTTGCTCGTGCTTTAATTTCAGCATTTGTCATGTCGCTCTTCTTATTAAAACCGATACTGATAAACAATGCAGAGCTTACAAGAATTCCGAGACCAATCCCTCTTAAGTAAAATCTTAATTTCATATACTATATCCCTTCAAACAGGTCAATTACTAATTTTACTTCACCAATCCCAAGTCCTAATTCTTTTGCAATCGCCATATTTGATTTTCCTTCTTTATGTAGTGAAAGTATTCTGTCATTGCTATTCATCCCATTACTGTCTGAATCAAACATAACTTCTATCTTACTATTACGTGTATCCGAAGTATTTTTAGTTTTTTCTTTTTTCTTAGTTGGCTCCTTTGCCTTACTTATGCTCTGTTTTTGTTCATTCGATAAAACGATATGTTCCGGTTTAATTGGTTCAAATTCTGATTTTTCAATTTCTTTTTGTTCCTTGAAAACCTTCTGTTCTTCCTGTTTCTCTTTAGGAATATTACGAATACTTTTTGCCAGTTGATTTAACTCAACTGTTGTATTTTTTACCTGAGAATGTTTATTATTTAGCATATCGTAAAGAAATACCGCTTCCTCATGGTTTTTATGAATCTGCTCCATGACAGTATCTGAATACTCACTAATAGCCGTCATCTTCTCATTTGTAATACGATCAAAATAACGTTCTACTGTTTGTTTAGCGCTTTCAATTGTATCATCCGCAATTTCTTCCATTTTATATTTATATTTTGTTATCTCCTGCTCAACTGCCTCATGAACCAGTTTTTCTTCAAGTTCCTTACTTTTTTTTGTATTGTTCTTTCCATCTGGAACGAAGAAGCTTACTGTAAATAGGACAGCACCCACTATTAATATTATTATTCCTGCAACATTCATCCTATCGTATCCTTACTTATTTTTTCAATCATATCTTTATATCAAAGTTTCCATACGTCTTTGGGGTAACTTTACCATCTTGCTTTTTTTCTTCTTTATTACGTCCTTTTCCCCCATCACCTTCGTAAGAACCATGTCCCTTTTCTTTCGCATCAAATTTCATTTCTCCATTATCAGGGTCATCACTCTTATGAACTTGATTCAGTTTATTGCCTATTTCCTTGTTAAATTGTGTTTGATAATTTGATTGATCTACAATTCCTTTGATATCTTGATTATGTTTTTGCGATGTGAAATCTTGAAGTCGAGTCATTGCTCCATTCAGTTCAACTGGTCCAATTCCCATAATTAACCTCATGCTGCGACTGTATTTTAGGAGCAACTAATGGCTCAAGTTTGTGCGCAGCTCAAACTTTCCTCCCATTATACTTTCATAATAAAAATAGTAACTACATTCCAATCATTCGAACGTCACCCTCACTTTTAATAAATCTACAATATTTCATACTTTCCTTAATAATCTTAGACACATCAGAAATTACTATCTTAGTTCCTGGGTAGACTGTATCGTGCACTACGACCTGTGCAGGTCTCTCTACATCAATCAACTCTTTTAACTCACCCATTTCCCTAGCATATTGAGCAAGTTCAATTCTCTTTTCCTTCACAACCAAAGCCAGTTCACGAATATTGGCTATCTGATCCTCTGTAAGTTGTTTTCCAGCCTCATATTTAGAACGAGCCGCCTCTAAAATTGGTATAGCTCGTGCCATAACCTTATTATCAGCTGTTGTTAAGTCTGACAATTCTTTAAATCTTTTTTTTAAACTAGGACCAGTCCCTATTTCAACCACAGTATCAGTACCCATGTCAGATCCTAAAATTTTTACATCTACCAAAGTTGTAGCACATACATGTCCTCCAGAAATAAAGCCTCTTTTACCATTAACATGGATTTCTGTACCAGCAAATACGTTACTATGTAAGATAGAGCCAGCTTCCACATAACCAGTTGCTTCAATTGATGCATTCTCAATAAACCGGGCAACAATGTTTCCATCCGCTTTTAACATGCCCTTGCCCATGCCATTCATCCCCCTGGCTATGGTAATATTTCCACCAGCTATTATCTTGGCTCCTTCAACAACGCCTCTGACTTCAACATTTCCCTTTGCATTAACTTTGAAATTCGAACAGACATTCCCGTTAATCTGCACATTTCCTTCATATTCAACATCTCCTGTAGAAGGATCAACATTTTCAATTTCCATAAGGTTACTGACAAACACTCTGTCATCAACCAATGTAACATGTCCGTTCTCAGTTGCAAATATTTCCGTTTTATCATCGGAAACCATAATATTTCTTCCAAACTTTAGTACCAATCGTTTTACATCATGGGGTTTAATTTTTGTCCCCATGATATCAGAACCAAATTCTCCAACCTCTTCCCTATGTAAACGAGCCAGTAATTCTCCTTTATCACAATGATTAACAATATTCAGATGAAAAAAATCAACACTACCATCATCTAATAAAGTCGGACGTGATTTTAGATTGGTATTGAAGAAATATTCTATGGAAGCATCCTTTCCTTGTACAGGTTGTGTTCCAACAGCTAAAACAATATCGGTCATGTATTCTCTATTTTGCATCTGCTTATCAATTTTATCTTCACAGATACCATAAACTATCCCTCGGTGCTTTAAGTCACCGATAATTTCATCTTTGGTCATTAAGGAACCTTTACTTGATGGAGAATAAAAACGGCCAACTGCCTTCATATTATCCTCTTTAATTTCTGTAGAAAATTCCTCCCGTATTGGCAGGATAACATCATCATTCAATTTTATTATCGTTTCCTCATGTAGATGCAAAACAGCCTTATTTAAGTCAGTCAAAGGGAACAATATTTTATGATAATTCAAATAATTAATAAGTTCACTCATGTCAATGGCATTTCCATTATCTGTTGCCGGAACTAACTTAATACTTGTATTATCATCTCCATTAATTATTTGGAAATATGCATTCACAAATGTTCCTCCTATACCTGCCCCATATCGGTAAGTATACCAATATATCTACCCATTTTTACCTTCATTTTCTGTAACGCTTTTGTATGTAATTGTGAAACACGAGATTCTGAAACTTCTAAAATTGAACTGATTTCTTTTAACGTCAGTTCCTCATAATAATATAATTCAATTACTTTCCTTTCTTTCTCAGTTAAAAGTTCCAAAGTTTGCGCAAGTACTTGTTTCAATTCATTTTCTTCCAGTACCTCCTCTGGCATTGCAAAATGGCAAGAAGTTGTCTTTCCATTTGCGACATCGCTTCCCTGTTCCATATACTCATCTAATGAAACAAGATTTGTCACCTTCATCTGTGTCTGCCAGTCTGTGTATTCATCGTCACTTATGCCTAATTTTTCGGCAATTTCTTCCTGTGTAGCATTTCTTCCAAGTGTTGCCTCAATATCCTTTGATGCAGCATCGATTCTCTTCTGTTTCTGTCTGATAGTTCTTGGAATCCAATCCATCTTTCGGATCTGATCTAAAATAGAACCCCTTATTCTTAAAGATGCATAAGTTTCAAATTTTACTAATTTCGTACAATCAAATTTATCAATGGCATCAATTAAACCGAATATTCCATAACTAACAAGGTCATCATACTCTACATTATAACCAAGATACATACTGAGTCTTCCAGCCACCACCTTAACAAGTGGAGCATATTCCAGTATTAGTTTTTCACGTAACTCATTTGAATTGCTTCTGGCATATTCCCTCCACAATTTCATTCTAGAATTCTCATCCATAGTATCACCTGCCACTTATTTTATTTCTGGCTTTCCTGCGTAGCTTCTTCTTTATCTGTCATATTCTCCTGGGTTTGTTCGGTTTTAGTATCACCTTTCACCGTATCTTTTTCTATTACTTTTCCTTCTTCTTTTTTTTGTTGTTCCAAGTCATTCCCTTTTTCAAATGTTAGGATTACTTTTTGAAGTATTGTTCCAAGCAAATAGAATAAAAGCAAAACAGCCAACAAAATAAAAAGGGCTGTTTTACCTTCATAATCTAAACAAAATGTTATTATACTTGTAATTGAACCTGCCAAAAGTGTTAAAAATGCAGGTAATAACTTCATTTTCGTACTCATTTAAGCTACCTTTTCCCTTGGAATACTATCGAACTTACCTCTTTTTCTAAAGCTATATGCTATGAGGTTCTTTCCCGATTGCACGTATGTAATATTCACCCGTCATAGGATAAAAAACAACAGTTCTTCCGTAGTTTTCACCTGTATCTTCCGCTCTTAATTCTATTCCCAACTCGCATAGTATCGCTTTAACTGCTTCTACATTGCGTTGTCCTACTCGTAGCAGGGATGAATTACTATTCACTGTAAACATTTGAGCTCCACCCGCTATTTTCGCAACCAATCTTTCTTTTTTTGCACCTTTTTGTACAACTCTTTTTAATAATTCATTGATACCAGTATCTGCAAACTTAGCTAAATTCTGATTATTCGATATTGCGGTGCTATCTGGCAGCATAACATGTACCATCCCACATACTTTCACAACAGGATCCCATAAGACAACACCTACACAGGACCCCAATCCTAGTGTCGTAATGCTATTAGGACTCTCGCAGATATTCAAATCTGCCATTCCAACTTTTATTTCCATTCTTCTGCAACTCCAGGTCTCATATTTAGTCTATCGGAATTCCTAGTGATTTCAATATTTTTCCATAGGACTCCATATCCGGTATCATAATAAAGAATCCATCTATTTCAATATCATCTGAGATTTGAGACTGGATTAGTAAAATCTTATCTCCCATTATACCAAATTCTATTGCCGGGACACTTAATATAGCACCTGCCATATCAATTGCCAAATCCGGTACAGAAGGATATATTACCAAATTTGTCATGGTAGACAATGCGTTTAAATAAGATCCTGTTATAATATTTGAAATTTCTTTTAATGCAGAGCGTTCCATCTCTCCAAATTCATCTGACGCCATGTCGCCCATCAGTTTTTTAACGAGATGATGTGCCACATCCTTTTTTACAAGGAAAAGAATACTACCTGTGATATCTCCTTCAACAGCAAGATATACACCTGCCATTTCCTGCTCTTCTCCTCCGAGCAGAGCACCAACATCCTTAAAATCCAGTACCCTAACTTGAGGAACCTTCATATCCACTTTACATTGTAACATGGAGGCCAATGCTGTTGTTGCATTTCCCGCTCCAATGTTACCTAATTCTTTCAGTACATCAAAATAGGTTGTCGACATATTTTCCAATGTCAAATCACTCATTAGTTTTCCTCCCTAGCTGACTTATCCATTGTTACTACATTCAGGTCAAGTAACGATATCAGTGAATCCTCTAACTTTCCTACAGCCATTACATAATGTACTGTATCATCTTTGCTGTCATATTTAATTTTTTCTACCTGTTCTTCTTCAAGAGCAACGACTTCCTTGACTGAGTCAACTATTAACCCAATCTTTCCATACTGATCCATTTTGATAATGATAATCCTGGTTGCCTTTGTCTCCTCTGATTCTCCCAATCCCATCTTCAAACGAAGACTCATAATTGGAATAATTTCACCACGAAGATTAATTACACCTTTAATGTATGGAGCGACATTTGGTACCCTTGTTATTTTCTGTACTCTTACAATATTATCAACATAGCTAATATCAATGCCAAATAATTCTTCACCCATTTCAACTTTTATGTACTGAACAGTCTCAGCATATACTTTTATCTCATCCATATGTAATCCTTTCCTCCTTAAATCAAAGCATTTGGATCAATGATAAGTGCAACTTCGCCATCGCCTAAAATCGTTGCTCCACTGATAACCTTACTCTTGTTAATATACTTACCAAGCGACTTAATAACAATCTCCTGTTGTCCTGTCAATTCATCAATTACAAGACCAGCCTGTTTGTCACCCTTCTGAACAATTACCACAATAAGGTCCTCATCCTCACTCTTTTTAGACTGACATCCTAATACATTGTTTATACGAATAATCGGTATTACATTACCTCTGAGACTAATTACCTCTTTTTGCTGTACGTGTTTAATATCAGTTGGGGTAATATTTTCAATTGTTTGAATTGTTCCAAGTGGAATTGCATATTTTTCATCACCAACAATAACCATCAATGACTGAATAATAGCAAGTGTCAAAGGAAGTCTGATTGTCCATGTACTACCAACACCCAGAGTACTCTTTACTTCCACTTCACCACTCAATGATTCAATCTTAGAACGTACTACATCAAGTCCAACTCCACGACCTGAAATATCGGATACAATGTCCGACGTTGAAAAACTTGGAAGGAATAGTAAATTGATGATTTCCTTGTCGCTCATTACAGCTGCCTGTTCCTCTGTAATCGTTCCTCTCTCCAAAGCTTTGGCCTTTACAACTTCAACATCAATTCCATTACCATCATCCTTAACTTCAATTACAACATTGTTTCCATCCTGATAAGCATCCAGATAAATAGAACCTACTTCTGATTTACCTCTTTGTTTACGAAGATTTACATCATTTTCAATACCATGATCTGCAGAATTACGCAGTAGATGCATTAATGGATCCCCAATTTCATCAACTACTGTACGGTCCAGTTCGGTCTCCTCACCAGACATATATAATTCCATTTTTTTATCAAGTTTTTTCTGTAAATCACGTATCATCCTTGGGAATTTATTAACAACACTCTCGATTGGTACCATTCTAACTTTCATAACAGATTCATGAAGATTGGTGGTAACACTCTCGAGATATTCTATTTGTTCATTTACGCTACCACTTGTTTTTTCCTTTGCATTCGTTGCCGATACAAGTGAATTTTTAGCAATAATCAATTCACTTACCAGATTCATTAAGTCATCTAGTTTTTCAATATCAACTCTTACAGTACGATTTACAACTGGTTTCTTCTTATCAGCAGGCTTGGTATTATCGTTTTTACTCAGTACACTAACTGCTTTGTCCAGTGAAGTACTTGCAATCTCTTCCCTCATAGCAGTACTATTTTCGTTTTCATCAATATTATTTATTTCAACGTAACCACCTAATACTTCCGCTATTTCTGAAACATTTTTAGCGGCATCAATTGCTTTTTGAGAAGTACAATCAGCTACCATAATCAAACTAAATTCAAAATCAAACTTTTCATCTTCTATGTCCTGAGCAGAAGGTTCTGAAACGATTATCTCGCCTACATCCTCTAAAGTCTTATAAACCAAAAATGCTCTGGCTGCCTTTAAAATACAGGACTCCTGAACATAAACAGTCAATCCAATTAGATTTTTACCCTGTTTTTTTGCTTCACTTAAAACATGTAACTGTGCATCACCAAGCTTCATGTTTTTCCACTTATATTTTTCTGATGCATTCTGTGTACTAACTTCTTTATTTGTTTCTTCCTGTGCATGCATCACATTTTGTTCTTCACCGGTGGATTTATTATTCAGAAACTCATTCAAGGCCTTTATTAGATTTTCATTTTCATTCGTTCCTTCATCAGCACTGTTCTGAATATTATTAAGATATTCGTCCAAGGCGTCCAGACATTGAAATAGAATGTCTATAATGGTAGCATTTACTTTTATAGTTCCATTACGAACCTCTGAAAATACATTTTCCATATCATGAGTCAGATTCTGCATCCTCTTATATCCCATGGTTCCAGCCATACCCTTTAAGGAATGAGCCGCACGAAATATCTCGTTTATGGTATCCATATTTTCTGGTTCCTGTTCCAGATTGAGTATCTGCGTATTTAAAGCTTGCAGATGCTCCTTGGTTTCATCAATAAAGATTTCAAGATATTGGCTTACGTCCATTTCACTTTACCCCCACGTGTAAAATTATTTCCTGTGCAATAAGCGACAGTGGAACTGATTGATCTGACAGTCCTGCTTTCACGACACTTTTTGGCATGCCATTTACGACACAGCTTTCTCCATTTTGTGTAATTACATATGTCTTCTTTTTTTGTTTCAGATGTAAGATTCCCTCTGTTCCATCAGCTCCCATACCAGTTAGTACAACACAAATGATTTCATCATAATCACATGTTGCAAGTGATTCGAACATATAATTAGCACATGGTCTGACTCCCTCACGATATGGTTCCTCAGAATAATGCACTGCTGTACTTTGTCCTTTCTTTACAAGATTCATATGAAATCCACTTTGGGCAAGATAGACGCATCCATCTTCCAATATACTGCCCTCTGCAGCTTCTATCACTTTAACCTTGCTTAAACTATCCATACGGTTTGCTAATGATAATGTAAAACCTAATGGCATATGTTGAACAAGAACGATTGGTGCCTGAATTTCCTTTGGTAATATAGGTAGTATACTCTGTAAGGCTTTGGGCCCTCCTGTTGAACAGGCAATGGCAACTATCTTCTTACCGGTACTTCTTAATAATTTCTGCTTGACAATATCTTCAATTGCCTTAACATTTTCAACTTTCTTCTGTTCTTCAATGCTTTTTCCCACGGTAGGAATTTTAGACTTACTTATCACATCGAGTAATGATAGAAAATTATTTTTAAATTCTTCATCTCGACAATGGTATGACCAATCAGGTTTATGTACAAAGTCAAGTGCACCTAACTCCAATGCATCTAATGTGTTTTTTGTACCATTCATAGTTGTTGTACTAGCCATTAGTATTCGGGCCCTAATATTGAGTTTACGCAATTCTTTTAAAAGTTCAATGCCATCCATCTTTGGCATATTAACATCTAAAACTACAGCATCATATAAATTGCATTTTAATAACTCAAGTGCCTCTAAACCATTTACAGCCTCATCAGCAACAGAAAATCTTTCATCTGAATTTATTATATCACGAAACACTCTTCTCATGAGTGCAGAGTCATCAACAATTAGAATTTTTTTCATAATAATTTTTTATAATCCTTTTTCTTTTTTTCTACATTTCCTTTCCTCTTCAAAAATAAACTGTATAATTTCTTCTCTCTCCTGACTTGAAAGATTCTTATAACGTATTCTATGTTCAAACTCGCCTTTTTTATTTACCAGCTCTTTTGCCTCAAGGATTTCGCTTACAATTTCATATGTTTTTTCTTCGCCATTTATAAACAAACTGTATTTGCAGTAAATTAAACTTCCTTTATCATATTTGTAATTAGATACAAACCGTAATCCACCACCACTGATATCAACAATTACACTATGCTTTAGTGGGAGACCCGGAACCAGATAATTCCTTTTATTTTCTACTGCTTGTATTTCCTGTTCAGCAAGGTCTCTAGTATCCATTTCTAATGCACAACTAAAACGATAATATTCTCTTCTCTGATACTTTCTCAGATTTGTTTGTAATTCTACTAATAGGATATACACATTATTACTTTTATACCGGTCAATAATTCTTGCTATACATTCATATAATCCATTTTCCGTAAAAAAAAATATTTCATATTCTCCATCAACCGGTAGTAAGATTAATTTTGTCTGTTCCATTGGCATTAGTATTTCCATCCTGTCTTCTGATAGAATGTCATAAACTTTACTGCCATATGTTTTAACAGTCTTTTCCTCATCTTTTAATTTTGTTCTTTCAAGTGCCTGTAATTCAATTTTTTGTCCTGGAAGAATATACTTATCCAACATGTTCTCTCTCTTTCTAACTTAGCTTTTTACCAGTTACCAGATGTGAAAAGAATGCCGCCATTCCCCTCTTTTTGAGATCTTGGTTTAGTTCTTTATTCATTAATTTTGCTGCTATTATTTCATAACTTTTTGATGCTTTTGCTAATGGATTCTGTAGGGAAACGGGCATCTGTTGCATTACTGCCTGCGCAAGTTTCTCATCCTGTGGTATTGCTCCAAGATAAGTGATTGGTAATTTCAAGTATCTGGCTACAACAACATTAAGTTTATTAAATAATGCCTGTCCATCTTCCTGTTTTTCCACTCGGTTTGCAATGACCTTTATTTTTGATTCTTCTCTTGAAAAACGTGGATGTCTGTTTAATGCCTTTAATAGTGAATAGGAATCTGTAATAGATGTTGGTTCCGGCGTAGTTACAAGTAAAATCTCACCACTTGCCACTAGGAATTCCAGCACTGCATCCGATATTCCAGCCCCTGTGTCAATAATAATGATATCTGCTATTGCATCTAATTGCGCAAGGTTCTGAATAATATATATCAGATAATCACGACTCAAATTTGATAATCCCGCAATGCCAGATCCCCCCGAGATAAAACCAATATCTCCCGGTCCCCACGTAATAATATCTTTGATATTTTTACCCTGATATATTAAATCACACAAATTATGTTTTGGAACTGTACCAAACATAATTTCAATATTTGCAAGTCCAAAGTCTGCATCCAGTATTATGACTCTCTGTCCCATCTTTCGAAACCAGATAGCCAGATTAATAGCTGTATTAGACTTACCAACGCCACCCTTGCCGCTGGTTACTGTTACGACTCGAGCCAAAGGTCTAGATGGCATATTACTTGCTTTAATTATATTTCTTAGCTGTTCTGCCTGATCCATGAAACAAGCCTCCTTATATTCATATGAATTACATTTAAGATTTGCCACCCAGTATCTGTTTTACGGTTGTCTGTGGATTAAATTTATCAATATCCTCTGGTACATTTTGTCCGTAAGTAACATACGAAAGATCTGCATTTGTATATAATCTTAAATTGAGTAAATTTCCTAATGACGTCGTTTCATCTAATTTGGTAAAGATTATTTTATATGTCGTCATTCCATGATATGTATCAGCAATACTCGTTAAGTCCCTATACTTTGTTGTAGAACTTAACACAAGATACACCTCTGATTCAGCTTTATTATCAAGCGAGTGTATGATTTGTGAAATACTATTTTTTTGCTCTTCATTATGATGAGAATGTCCAGCAGTATCCACAAGAATATAATCAAAATCCTTAAATTCCTCGTAAGCCTGTAAAATTTCCTGTCCGCTGTAAATAATTCTAAAAGGAACTTCTAATATATTTGCGTATGTACGCAGTTGTTCAGCAGCTGCTATTCGATATGTATCTGCTGTTAGCAAAGCTACCTTTTTTTTCTCATCTACACAGAATTTGGATGCAATCTTGGCTATTGTAGTGGTTTTTCCAACACCGGTAGGGCCAACAAAATATACTACTTTCGGTCCTTCGCTTGCCGGTTCTATTGTCTTTGGCTGTCCGAATTTAAGAATCATTTTCTGGTAAATATTTGTAAGAAGATAATCAAATGGCATGTTGGGCTTACTGTTCTTTTCTGATTCCTCAATAATTTGATTAGCATATTTCTCATGAACCTCATTATCAATCATCATATTGTAAAGAATTTTCACAAATTTCATTTGCTCATTTGGTTCTTCATTATCCGGTTCAGTTTCTAATTGCTTCTCTTTATTATTATCTACAACTTTTTCTTTCTTTTCTCCGTTTTTTATCTCTTGTGACTCTAATTTTTGTTTCAGCAAATTCTGAAGCGAGTCCAATTTTTCCTCAATAACATTTGTCCCATTATCAATTGTTTCACTTCCCACTGGACTTTGTGTTTTCTCTTTTTGCAAAGCTAACTGTTCTAAAGCAGTCATTGTCGGAGTACGTTGTTTTTGAGGTTCTAATGACTTTTCACTTTCCTCCTCTAATGCAACCGTAACTTCAACTATAGGTGACTTTAAAAACGCAAAAATGCCCTTTTTTTTCACCGTCTTAACATTCATTATTACAACACCAGGACCCAACTCCTGTTTGGCCGTTTCCACTGCCTCATTTTCTGATTTTGATTGAAATTTTTTAATTATCATGTCGTTACCATCCCAACAGATTGTAATTCAATATTTGATTCTACCTCATTGTATGAAACTACAATTAAATCTCTGAAATAATCCTCTGTTAACTTTTTGAAATATGCCCTTACAATAGGCGATGTAATAACAATAGGTGTTTTTCCTATGTTCTCTAATTTTTTGGTCTCCTGTTCAACAGATTTCATAATCGCTTTTGTCTTATCAGGATCTAGATTTAAATAAGCACCCTGCTCCGTTTGTTTTACGCTGGACATAATTGTCTGCTCCAATACGGGATCTAATGTAACTACGCTGGTCGTCTCATTTTGTGGAAAATACTTATTAGAGATTGCCCTTTTCAAACTCTGTCTCACATATTCAGTAAGAATATCAGTATCTCTTGTTGTCGCTGCATAGTCAGCCAACGTTTCAAAAATAGTAAGAAGATCTCGAATTGATATTCCCTCTTTTAATAGATTCTGCAAAACCTTCTGTATTTCACCAAGTCCAAGTAGTTTGGGTACCAGTTCATCTACAAGAGCAGGATTGGCTTCTTTTAAATTATTAACAAGATTCTGTACATCCTGACGGGTAAGTAATTCTGATATATGTTCTCTGATGACTTCTGTTAGGTGCGTAGCAATAATGGAAGGTGGATCAACAACCGTATAGCCCATACTTTCAGCCCTCTCCCTCTGACTTTCCGTAATCCATATTGCTGGCAGATGGAAAGATGGTTCAAAAGTAGGAATACCTGTTATCTCCTCCTCAACATATCCGGGATTCATAGCCATATAGTGGTCAAATAAAATTTCACCCTCACTTATCTGAATTCCTTTTATTTTAATAATATACTGGTTTGGATTAAGCTGAATATTATCACGTAAACGAATGATTGGTACTACCGTTCCAAGTTCCAGTGCGATCTGTCTTCTTATCATTACTACACGGTCTAATAAATCACCGCCCTGATTTACATCTGCGAGAGGAATAATACCATATCCAAATTCAAGTTCAATTGGATCAACCTGCAACAGGGATGTTACATTTTCCGGTTGTCTGATTTCTTCAGCTGCTGCTTCATCCTGCCCTGCTTCCTCCTCTATTTTTGCCGTTTCAATCGTACCTTCTATAATTCTTCCTGAAATAATAAATAATACTCCGATACCAACAAAAACAATCTTATTTAAAGGAGTAACAAGTCCTAATACCGTAATGGTAATACCAACAAGATACATAACCTTAGGTAAGCCAAAAAGCTGTTTTATCAAAACTGAACCAAAATCTGCGTCTCTAGAGCCTTTTGTAACCAGAATACCTGTTGATAATGAAATTAATAATGAAGGAATCTGACTTACCAGTCCATCACCTATTGTCAGAATCGTATATTTATCAAGTGCAGTACTAATATCCAAACCGCCACGTAGCACTCCCATTGAAATACCACCAATAATGTTGATTACTGTGATTAGTAACCCCGCTACCGCATCTCCCTTAACATATTTAACAGCACCATCCATAGATCCAAAGAAACTTGATTCCTGTTGTATCTTTTCTCTTCTTAGCTTCGCTTCTTTATCTGTAATTGCTCCTGTATTTAAATCTGCATCGATAGCCATCTGTTTACCCGGCATGGCATCCAGCGTAAATCTTGCTGTAACTTCTGCTACACGTTCAGAACCTTTATTGATTACCATAAACTGAATGATTATCAAAATGATAAATACAATGACACCGATAATTAAATCACCGCCACCAACATATTCACCGAAAGTATGTACTACATTACCCGCATCGCCTTTTCTAAGAATCAGCTTTGTTGATGAGACATTAAGTGCTATACGAAAAATAGTGGTAAACAATAGAATTGTTGGAAAAAATGACAATTCTAATACTTCCTTAATAAACATACATGTAAAAAGAATCGTAAAAGCTACTGCTATGTTGAAACCAAGCAAAATATCGAGAAGCCAGGAAGGTATATTGATTATTAACATAATAAATGCCGCTAACACATATAATGCAACACCAACGTCAGCTTTTTTTACCTTCATGTCATTCCTTCCCTTCTTTCAATTTATCAATCAGATTATCAATCAGAATCTGTATATTTTTTAAATCATCAGACTTTTCCTTTCGCATGATATACAAATGCCAGTACTTCAGCTACAGCCTGAAATAATTCAGGTGGCACCTGTGCACCAATATCTACATTTGCATACAGCATCCTTGCAAGTGGTTTATTCTCTACAATCTCAATCTGATGTTCTTTTGCAACTTCTTTTATTTTTTGTGCCAGATAATTTTCTCCCTTTGCTATAACAATAGGCGCGGGATATTTATCAGGATCATACTTAACAGCTACTGCATAATGAGTCGGGTTTGTGATAACAACATCCGCTTGTGGAAGTGACTGCATCATTCTACGTTGAGAAACCTCTCTCATTCTCTGACGAATTTTACCTTTAATTTCAGGATTTCCTTCTTGATTTTTATACTCTTCCTTTACTTCCTGCTTTGTCATTTTCATATCTTTATTAAACTTAAACTTTTGATATGCAAAATCGCCAAGCGCTATAATCATATATACAATAGATATTCTAATACCAAGATCAATTACCGTTTTGCCAATCAAATTGATTGCCTGTATCAGTGTGATGTCATAAAGAACAAATATCAGTTCTTTTTTATCTTTTAAATAAGAATAGGTAACATACAAAATAAGTAGTATTTTTGCAATAGACTTTACCAACTCTATAATGGCATTTGGTGAAATTATTTTTTTAAAACCTGTAATAGGATTTAATTTGGAAAATTTAGGTGTTAACGGTTTGGTTGTGGGTTTCCATCTTACCTGTATATAGTTACAAAAGAAAGCTACTAAAAAACCAATAAGACAAACAGGAAGTATTAACTGTATAATCAATATCACTGTTTCCCTAAACATGATAAAGAGGTCATTATCTGGTGAAGGTGAATTGATAAGTTGAGTAATGTCAGCGATTTTTCCATATACGGCAGAAAAAAGCTCAAGAAACTGAGCTCCCATCCTGCCAGCCCAAAATTTTAAGACTAAAAACAAAGCAAGAAGACCAAGTCCATTGCCAATTTCTCTGGATTTTGCAACCTGTCCTTCTTTTCTAGCATCATCTAATTTTTTCTGTGTTGCCGGTTCAGTCTTTTCCCCACCTTGTCCATTTTCAGCAAAAAACTGCAAATGATAGGGTATCATTACATCATAGTCTGTACAAATGTTACCATCATTTTTTTCATCTCGGTAAATATAAAGTCTGAAATTCCCGGTATCATTCCGGTTGTAAGAAACAGCACGCATAATCCCACCAATACCTTTAACTGCATACCAACCGCAAACATATTCATCTGGGGAGATACTTTTGCCAAAATTCCTAACACTGCATTTAACATAAGCATTACTGCAAATACAGGTAGACAAATTCGAAAACCAATTAAAATGTAATCTTTCATAAATAATAAAATTGCGGCCAATAATTTATCTGATTGAAAAACAGCTCCATTTACCGGTATTAATGTAAATGTCTCAATTAATGCTTTTAAAATATATTGATACATACCAGATACAATAAGCATGAGCATAATCACATACTGATAAAAAACCCCAGTCATACTGCTCATTTCCTTTGTAGTCGGATCAATCAGATTTGACATTGATAAACCGGTTTCCATATCTATTATTCTGCCTGAAAACCCAATAATCGAAGTACAGATTGAGGTTGAAAATCCAATCAATAAACCGGTCAAAGCTTCTTTTAATATCACAACTGCATAACCCCATACTGACTCATATTCAATCACGTTATGTGGCAGAGTAACCTGATACACCAGAATTGATACAAAAAAACTGAGTCCAATCTTTACCTGATTTGGCACACCTCTCATACCATAAAAGGGAGCAATATATATAAACATTGATATTCTTATTAATATCAACAGAAAATATTCTAAATTGACAAGGGAAAACGTATAATTAATCATATTTTACCTTATATAGACCGTAAAATCGGCCCAAAGCTTTACCATATATTCTACCATTTGATTTAGCATCCAGTGTCCAAAGATAATCAAAGCAACAAAGATAGCTAAAATCTTTGGAACAAAGGTAAGAGTCTGTTCCTGTATGGAAGTTACAGTTTGAAATATACTTACAATTAAACCTACTATCAATGAAACCAGTAATACCGGAGCTGATACGATACAGATAGTATATAAAGCTTCATTCGATATCTTTACTATGTCATCAACTGTCATATTAAATAACTCCTTTACTAGTAGAATGTTCTGACTAAATTGCCTATAACAAGATTCCATCCATCAGCCAATACAAATAAAAGAATTTTAAATGGCATTGATATTGTTGTTGGCGGCAACATCATCATACCCATACTCATAAGAGTGGATGCTACAACCATATCTATAACAATAAAAGGAATATATATCAAAAATCCGATTATGAATGCGGTTCTTAATTCACTCACAATAAAGCTTGGAATTAAGACTACGTTTGGTATATCATCAAGACTACCTGTCCATTCTGTATCAGATATTTCCATAAACATTTTTACGTCCTTCGTCTGAGTCTGGCCATACATAAATTTTCTAAGAGGAGCCATACCCTTTTGAAAAGCTTCTTCCTGCGTTATCTCGCCTTTATCAAACGGAGCAATTGCATCTGTTCTGATCTGGGTAATGACCGGATTCATAATAAAAAATGTAAGGAATAGTGCCAGCCCAATGATTACCTGATTAGGAGGAGCTGAAGTCGTATTCAGTGCATTTCTTGTAAAATGCAGTACAATAATAATACGAGTAAAAGAGGTAAGCAATATGATCATTATTGGAGCAAGTGCAATAGCTGTCAAAGTAATTAATATTCTAAGCGCACCGTTAATCTGCCCATTTCCATTGTCATATGTAATTGTTACCTGATTTGCTATATTTAGATCTTTTAAATCATCAGCATTGTCTGAAGTACCAGGCTTTTCTTTATTTGTTCTTTGATCCGTAGTACCAGTTAAGTTGCTGTTTATCTGTGAGTTACCTGTAGCATGAGCAGATAATTGAGGACAAATGCACAATATGCCCACCATTATTAGTAGGCATATTAAATCTATCAATTTAATTCTATTTCTTTTCATATTCACCATTCTTCATTTTGCCTACTTAATCTAATCCTTTTTATCATTATCCGTAATTACTCCACTTTTTACCTTTTCAAAAATATTTCTAAAGTTAATATTATCCATATTCTCATGATTATTAAAAATAATATCCTCTTTTGAAATCTCTGAAATCATGGTAACCGTATCTTTGCAAACAACGATTGCAAAATATTTACCTCCTACTCGAATCAGCTGAATAAACTTTGATGTCGTAATTCTTTGGGTTTCAATAATTTCAATATTAGTCCCTGCTGTCTGTGTCTTTTGATATTTGGCTATCCATTTGGTTACAAAATAAGTAATGACCAGAACGAATAAAAAAATAAAAAGAACTGTAATAAATTGTATAAATGAATCCATACGTTCCATTCCTGTCTTGAGAATTATTAACCGACAACTTTCTTAACGGCTTCGATAACACGGTCTGCCTGAAATGGCTTAACAATAAAGTCTTTCGCTCCTGCCTGGATTGATTCTATAACCATAGCCTGTTGTCCCATAGCAGAACACATAATAACAAGTGCACTGGCATCCGATGCTTTAATTGCTTTTAAAGCCTGTATACCATCCATCTCTGGCATTGTAATATCCATTAATACCAGATCCGGTTTCAATTCATTATACTTTTCTATTCCCTTAGCGCCATTTTCTGCTTCACCGACAACGTTATAACCATTCTTTGTGAGAATATCCTTTATCATCATTCGCATAAATGCTGCATCATCACATATTAAAATATTTTTTGCCATTACTTTCACTCCTGTTTTTTTATTTTATTATTTCTGTTACACGTATACCAAAACTTTCTTCAATAACAACCACTTCACCTTTTGCAACAAACTTTCCATTAACAAGTACATCAATCGGCTCTCCGGCTATTTTGTCCAGTTCTATTATAGTACCTGGTGCAAAATCAAGAATTTCTGCAATGGATTTACGTGTTCTGCCAAGTTCAACTGTTACTTCTAACGGTACATCCATAATTAAACTAATATTTTCATTACTTGTTATCGTACCAATATTTCCTGTGAAATTTTCAAATTGTGCAGGTTGATAATTAACATTCCCACCTATACCAGGATTCATCTGTGGCATTCCCATGGTCATCTGTGGCATTCCCATGTTTTGTGAAGCCATCTGTGGCATTCCCATATTCAGTGCCATTTGTGGTGAAGACATTTGTGGCATTCCCATATTTGGCATTGTCTGCTGGGAAGTCATCTGTGGCATTCCCATGTTTTGTGTTATGGGAGATGCCGACTGCGTTTCTACCTTAGGAGGAACATAGCTTTCAATTTTGGAGGCTTTCTCTTTTGTAATTTCATCATCCTTCAATGTACCACCTAAAAATGTTTGAACAATATCTTTAGCAAAATCAACAGGATATAATTGAAGGATTGTACTGTCTACCAGTTCATCTATCTGCATTCTGAAACTAATCTTAACAAAAGTCCCGGAAAGGAAATCAGCAATGTTTTCATCAGCTTCAACTTTCTCTAAATCTACCAGACTGGCTGATGGTGGACTAATATCAATTGTGTTACCTAACATCTGTGATAGTGAAGTTGCAGATGAACCCATCATCTGATTCATGGCTTCTGAGATAGCACTTAAATGCAGCTCTCCCAATTCACCTTCAATATTTGTTCCATCACCACCCATCATCAAATCGGTAATGATCTTTACATCATTTTCTTTTAAGATAAGGATGTTGGTTCCATCAAGCCCACTTGTGTATTTTATCTGTATAAATACACATGGCTTTTCTTTTTGTTTCTGTAAATCCTCCCATGTTGCCAATGAAACCACCGGAGTTGTAATATTGACCTTTTTGTTAACCAGGGAATAGAGTGTTGTCGCGGAAGTTCCCATGCTTATATTAGCAACTTCACCAATCGCATCTTTTTCTACATCAGTTAAGGTAAATGCAGCTGTTTCTTGTGAAACTGCGTTCTGTGATTGTGTTTCAGGTGTATCATTTCCTGAGGACATGCCACTTAGTAACGCATTTATCTCATCCTGAGATAAAATACCATCCATGCTCCTATTCCTCCTCTCTTATGACTGAAGTTACCCGAGTTGCATATTTATCACCATTCTTACCCGGCATAGCCATAAATTTTTTAATATTTCCTACATAAATCGGCATTTCTGAATCAGTCTTTGTATCCAACCGAATAATATCACCACATTGTAAATTGACAAAATCATTTACTGTAATAACGCTGTTTCCTAAAACTGCCCTGACAGGTACATCGACTCTCTTAATCATGGACTCTACATACTGGGAATAGTCCACATCCGATGATTCCTTCATTGTTGAAAACCAGAACTTTGTATTCAGCTTATCCATAACAGATTCAACTGTAAAATATGGAAGACATACATTCATGAAACCTTCCACATCACCAATTTTAACATTTAGTGTTACGATAGCTATCATGTCATTTGGTGCAATAATCTGAGCAAATTGCGGATTTGTTTCAATTCTATCTAAGAATGGATTGATATCAAGAACATTCTTCCAAGGTTCTTTCATTAACTGCATACAAAGAGTAATTACCTTATCCAATATGGATAGCTCAATTTCAGAATAATCTCTTCCTTTTTCTATCGGAACTCCTTGTCCCCCAAGCATTCTATCAATCATTGCAAACCCAAGATTAGGGGCAAGTTCAATAATTATAGACCCTTGCAATGGTGTAAAATTAACGATTCCTAAGATAACGGGATTCGACAAGGCATTTGAAAACTCCGAAAATACAACCGTTTCTGAACTTGCCACAGAAACTTGTACGTTCTTTCTCAGGTATAATGGCAAGTTTGTTGATAATAACCTTCCATAGTGCTCATATATTATTTCGAGTGTACGTAAATGTTCTTTTGAAAATTTTGCAGGACGAGCGAAATCATAATTTCTTACCTGCTTCTCATCCTTTTTCTGTATTTCATCAGCATCCAGTTCACCGGTACTTAATGCAGCCAGCAGGCTGTCTATCTCATTCTGAGATAATACCTCTCCCAAGCAGGCCCACCTCCCGTCATTTCATTTTATGTCGATTCTATTGGAACATAATGTCCCTAAATATAACGTTGTAGATAAACTGTGAATCATACATAGCCTGAATTCTAGATAATATTTCTTTTCGAATAGCATCCTGATCACTCTCTGCTTCTTCAATGGTGTAACTACTGATAACGCTGACAATTTCACCCTTAATCAAGTCTTCCTTATCTACGACAGTTGAACCATATTCCTTGTATCCTTTATCCTTTTTATTCATAGATAACGAAATGGACACTAAGCAAAAATGGTCTTTTCCATCTGCTCCCTTAGATAGAGGTATTGTCATCTGATCTTCGATTTTATATACTTCTATGTCATTCATTGGTACATCTGCTGTTTTCTGAGTTTCTCCTTCTGCCTCAGCAGCCGGATCTTTGATTTCCAAAGAAAGAGCTGTGGAAATACCATCAATCAATTTCGCAGTTTTCTTCGTCGTTCCGATAATGGAAAACATCATAATACCTGTCAAAACAACATTGACGATTAGCAACGCCAGAATCAAAATAGATATCATATTCTTTTTCATAAGAATTGTGCTCCTTTAATCTGAACTTAATGTATTGTAAATTTTTAATTCTATTCGCCTGTTCTTTGCTCTGCCTTCCGGTGTCGAATTATCTGCAATTGGAACATATTCTCCTCTTCCGGAATGTTTTATATTAGCAGGCGCAAGTGTTGTGTTCTCTATTAAGTAATCAAACATCGCAAGTGCCCGGTAACTGCTTAAAACATCATTGCTTTCAAATTTGCTGTTGTGTATCGGGACGTTGTCTGTGTGTCCTTCTATCTCAATTGTACTATCCGCATATCGCTGTAGTATCATTGCAACTTTCGATACTGTTGGAAGTGCATCCTCTCTTATGGTTGCCTCTCCGGAATTAAAAAGTATGGAGCCTTTTAATGTCAGCTGCACATATTGTGATGTAAAGGTTACATCAATATCTTTATCTAATGAATTCTCTGACAGCGCTTCTTCTATCATCTCCGCTAGTTTCTCTGAAGCTTCCAGTTTTTCTTCTTCCAGTTCACTCTCGATATCATCCAGTTGGTTGGAACTTTCTGAACTCTCTGCTGCTTTTCCTGTACTGTTAATATACTCATCCAGCTCATTTAGCTGGCTAACACCATTACTTATCAACATTCCGTCCTTAAACGATGTCGCTCCTCCGCTAAAAATACTAAATGTATTCGAAAAAGATGCTGAAATCATTTCAAACTTCTGAGCATCCACTGTGGACATTGAAAAAAGTAATACGAAAAAGCAAAGAAGCAGATTCATCAAATCGCCAAAAGTAGCTACCCATAATGGAGCACCTGCCGCCGGAGCTTCTTCTTTGCGCTTTTTAGCCATCTGCTTCACCTCCTCCTTCCTCCATAGAAGCCTTTTGAGCCGGAGTTAAGAAGGATTTCAATTTTTCTTCGATGACACGGGGATTTTCCCCTGCCTGGATGGATAAAAGGCCTTCAATCATAATCTCTTTTGCCATCATTTCATCATCATTTTTAGATTTTAATTTATTAGATGTAGGAATAGAAAACCAGTTAGCAAGCATAGAACCATAAAATGTAGTAATCAATGCGACTGCCATAGAAGGACCAATGGAATCGGGATCTGACATCTGTTTTAACATGTTAATCAAGCCTACCAAAGTGCCAATCATACCCCATGCAGGTCCCATTGATGCAACGTCCTGCCAAAATGATATGTTTTTCTTATGTCTTTCATCTACACTGGTTAATTCCGTTTCCATAATGCCCCGAACTAATTCAGGGTCTGTTCCATCAACAATCAATAAGATTCCTTTTTTTAAAAATGGATCATCTATGTCACCTGCTGCTTCTTCAAGAGAAAGCAGACCTTCTTTTCTAGCGACATTCGATAAGTCAATTATCTTTCTGATAACATCCGGTGTATTCTGTTGTGATA